>CBDUWQ010000112.1:0-11978 GCA_965370965.1 uncultured Bacteroidales bacterium | reverse complement strand
CGCCGATTCAGCAACTAATTTTATTTTATTTTCAATAAATGGTTGTCCGTTAATGGTACACCGGTTTAAATAATGCGAAAGGTAGTCGGGTAAAAATGCCTTTTCCAATTCGGTGGTAGGCCTGTCAATTACAGAGCCCAATGCAATATCAATTCCAAAGTCGCTCCAATATGAGTTTATCAAATACTCATCAATAAGGTTACGATGAGTTTTAACCACATTATTTTGATTAGGATAATAGACAATACTATCGCCAAAAGCTTCATAAAAAATATTAATTATGCGAGTTGCACAGTTATCAAAAAAGAAATCGTATTGGTATTCGCAGTTTTCGGGTTTATAATTCTCAATAAGTAAATTAAATATTTTTTGTTTTTGATATTGGGTTAAATTCAATTTTTCTTCAATTACCATGCGTTGCTCAAGCTGGTATTCGTACAAAAACCGGTGGTATGATGTAATACTTAGTTTATACAAAAGCCTGCCCGAAGCAAATTTTATATAAAAAAAGGGTACATTAAAACTAAAAGTACCGTAGTTAAATACAATTGATAGCTTTTGTTCGGGGTCAACCACGCCAATTGCGTTATGTCCAAAAACCGAGTAAAGCTGTGGACCGGGGTCGCATGTCAGTAGTGTTATGTACGACGATTCGCTTAACGGTTTTATTGCAGATAATTTTTTATTGGACATTGCCTTTAACGAAACAAAAGCTATTAAAACAATTAGTAGTAAATACTTTATTTTTTTTATCATTATTGCATAAATTTTATGGCAATCTATAATTTGTAACTATTGCTATAACTATTGCTATAACTCTTGTAAATACCTGTTTATAAAATATTTAACCGGATACCACGATGCAACCAATCCAATTACTACCACGGTAACAAAAACGCCTATAAAATCTGTAATTTGCATTTGTACCGGATAATTGTCAATTAGAAAAGAACCCATGCTGTCTAATTTTAAAAAGCCGAATTGCTGCTGCATCCAACATACCAAAAAACCAAGTATTAAACCTACAAAAGCACCGCCAATACTAATCATCCACCCTTCATAAAGAAATATTTTTCTTAGGTTTTCTTTATCTAACCCTAAACTGCGAAGGGTGGCAATATCTTCTTTTTTATCTATTATGAGCATTGATATTGAACCTATAATATTAAAGCTTGCAATTATAAGTATAAAAGTTAAAATAAGGTAAATGGCAAATTTTTCCGATTTCATTACACGGTAAAGTACCTCGTGCTGCTGAAACTGGTTTTTTATAGTAAAGCCATTGCCAAGTATTGCGGCAATTTCTTTTTGTGCTTTTTCTTTGTTGGTGTCCGGTTTTAGTTTTATTTCAACAGCCGATACTTGTTTGGCGTAGCTTAGCAGTTTGCGTGCAAATTCAATGGGCACCAAAATGTACTTAGTGTCAATCTCTTGTTGTATTTGAAAAACACCTTTTGGGAAAATATACTTTTTACTGAATGCTTTTGACGGATTAAGTGATATCCGCCCTGTACGTTTTGGCACATATACAAAAATTGGATTTATAAAATTAAGCCCTACGCTTAAATAATATGCAACCCCTCCGCCAATAACGGCATAACTTCTGTCGCCTTGTTTTAGTGTATATTCCCCCTCAACAATCATAGTGTCAACACCGCTTAATTGCTTAAACTGCTTGGGTACGCCTTTAATAACAGCGGGGTGCATCCGTTTATCGTATTCAAGCAGCACATTCTCTTCAAGTGTTGGGCAAAACACATCAACATAATTTAATGTTTTAACACTGTCAAAAGCAGGTGTGGTTGGGTCAAATACTTTACCTTCGGTTATGGTAATTTTAATATCGGGGTCAAATGTGCTAAAAACTGATTTTATTAAACCTTCAAAACCATTAAAAACTGATAGTACAATTACAAGAGCCATGGTGCCGGTTGCCACACCAAAAATCGATATCATTGAAATGATATTGATTACATTATGTGATTTTCGTGAAAAAAGGTAGCGGCGTGCAACAAACGATGATAAGTTCATGTGTAAAAAACGGTATTAAGTTGTTGATAATTAAATATGTCCTCTTGCAGAGGTGCAAATAAAATAAATTGCCACCCTCCCTCAAAATAGTCGGGGTAAACTGTGAGGGTTTCATAGCAATAATTATTCGGGTTTACGGCAAATATAAAGAATTTCGCCTATAGGCAAAGCATAGCGTTTTGCAAGCTCATGCCCAATTTCCTTTATATAGTTGTTTTCATCTACAATAAAACCTGCCTTGGCAAGTCGTTTGCCATAATCGTTACCATACAGGCGAACATGGTCGTGTTGCCAAAAATGTTTTTCGCGCTCTTTGGGGTCGGTTATTGATGCGTCTTCATAGGTTTTTTCGCGGGTTGTGTCAATTGGTACCTGAAAAACTGCCCAGCCGCCTGGTTTTAAAACCCTAAAAAACTCTGTCATAGCCTTATGATCATCGTCAACATGCTCAAACACATGGTTGCACATTGCTATATCAAATTCATTATTATTAAAAGGTATGTTAAGCACATCCATTTTTACATCGGCCAATGGCGAAATAAGGTCGCCTGTAACATAATTAAGGTTTTTAAGCTTTTTAAATTTGCGCAAAAAACAATATTCGGGGGCTACATGCAAAAAGTGTTGCGGGGCAGTAAAAAAATTAGTTTTCTCCTTTAGGTAAAGCCAAATAAGCCTGTGCCGCTCTAACGACATGCTTAAAGGTGCCAAGGCATTTTGGCGTTTTTTTAGTTGCCCGTAAGGTAAAAGTTTGCGATATGTTTTGCCATCAATGGGATCTTCAAATTTATTGCCCCTATAAAATGGCGATAGCAAAATAAGTACCCAATGCACAAATATTTGCTGTATATGGCGTGGTATATATCGGCTAAGAAAAGCTATAATTTTTTGCATCTATTTATTCTTTTAGCAAATTATCGATATTGTCGATATAATTTAGCGAGTCGTCAATAAATATAGCAATTTCAGGAACCCTGCGCAGTTGGTTTTTAACACGCTGCCCCAGTTGATACCTGATTTCTTTATTCCCTTTATTCAGTTTTTCAATAATTTCGTTGGCACGGGCAGGGGGAAATATGCTTATATAAACCTTTGCCAAACTATAATCGGGGCTAATACGTACTATTGATACGCTGATAATAACTCCGGGGAATCGTTCGCGGGCATATGTTTGCAGCATCTCGCTTAAATCTTTTTGTATAAGCCGTGCTATTTTATTTTGACGTGGTGATGGAGTATGCATAGTAAGATTTAATTAAAAAATTATAATTGGTGCAAAGGTAATTAAAAGAATTATTTATTAAGTATTTAACTTTACAGTTGATAGATTAAGGATAATATAATATCTTAAGTTAAATTTGTAATATGTTTATCTGCTTGTTTGCACGAAGTTTGAAAACTTGAGGCTGAAAGCCTCTAAAACATAAGCGTAGGGTAACGCCCTGTTTTTTAATGTAGTTTTAGTAAAACGCAGTCCTGTAGGGGCGTAAGAGATGTTTGGGTAAACATACAGATAAGCATAATTTGTAATTAATCTTCTTTTTTAAATTTTGATGTTTTCATTTTACAAATATATTTTTATACTGTTTATTGCTACCCAAGCAATGGGGCAAGATTCACTAACCTTTGAAATTAGAACCAAATTATTTAAGCTGGGTGAATTAAATATTTCAAAAACTACAAATCCCTTATCTGATACTGTTAATTATTCTTTGAGATCGACTATTGTGGTTTATTCATTTTATACAATTGATTATTTAATGGAAACGGAGTTTGTTTTGGGCGTTTTAGTAAATTCACTATCGTCAATAATTGTAAATAACAAACCACACCATTATTGTCAAACTGTACAAACCGACTCGGGTTATGTTATATACTCATTAAAAAAGGAGGAAATATTTTACACACATGCTATTACATCAGGAATAACACCTCTGTATTTTGGTGAACAAATTGCAGCCGACTCCATTTTTTCTGAATATTCAGGTAGGTATCGTACATTTATTATTAAAAATGATTCAACCTATATTTTAGACCCAAACGACCCTATGGAATTTTTTTTCTGTAAAAACAGGATACAAAAGGTTATTGTGCATAACCCTATTATGGATTTTTATATTGTTTTAAAAAAAGAGGGTGTTGAATAAACAAGCCATTTTTAAACTTTGGTTTAGTTATAATATAATTATTACATTTACCGCAAATTAAATCAAATGTCAGTAGTTGATATAATAAAAGCCCCCATTAAGGAGGAGATGAAGGGTTTTCAGCCCTATTTTAAATCATATCTTAAAAGCAATGCTCCCCTGTTAAATATTATAATTGCCTATTTATTAAAACAAAAAGGTAAGCAGATGCGCCCAATGTTGGTATTTTTATCGGCGCAAATGAATGGCACGGTAAACGAATCGACTTACCATGCAGCTGCATTAATAGAACTTATGCATACAGCTACTTTGGTACACGACGATGTTGTTGATGATTCGAACATGCGCAGGGGTTTTTTCTCAATAAACGCTTTATGGAAAAATAAGATTGCCGTTTTATTGGGCGATTATCTTTTAGCCAAGGGGCTTTTACTGGCTGTTCGTAAAAATGAGTTTGAATTGCTTAAAATTGTGTCGCAGGCAGTTGAGGAGATGAGTGAAGGGGAACTTATTCAGATTGAAAAAGCCCGGAAACTTGATATTGACGAAAAAACATATTTTGATATTATTAAAAAAAAAACTGCAGCTTTAATGGTTTCGTGTACCGCTGCCGGTACTTATTCGGTTGGGGTAAACGGTAAGGTTTTTGAACAGATGCAAATGTTTGGCGAGTATCTTGGTATCTCGTTTCAAATTCGTGATGACCTTTTTGATTACGACCGCAACGGCAATTTTGGCAAACCATCGGGTAACGATATTAAAGAGCGTAAATTGACTCTGCCCTTTATTTATGCGTTAAAAAAGTGTTCAAAACCCGAAAAATCAAAAATTCTTAAAATGATGCGTCAAAAAAACAAAACATCAGTAATGGTTGATGAAATTATGGATTTTGTGCGCAAACACGGAGGCATTGAATATGCCAATGAAATAATGATTGATTATAAAAATAAAGCTCTTGAAATACTTTTGGAACTGCCACAAAACCAAGCAAATAAATCATTGGTGATGTTGGTTGAATATACTACAACCCGAAAAAAGTAAAAATGATACACACATCGTATCAACAATAAAAATTTTAATGGTAAAAATTTTACAGTATGAAAAGGATAATATTATTTGTTTTGCTTATAACCTTTTTTACAGCTTGTAATAAAGACGACGATAAGCGGACTCCGCTTACATCTACTTTTTTTGAATTAGATGACTGTTTTTCTACAATGTCGCTTAATGGAGCAGAGGTGGTAATTACCGATGAACAATCATATCAGGAGTTTCAAGATACTATACGCAGACATTTTTTTGAATATTGCGATACGGTTTCTTTGCCTGATATTGATTTTACAAAATCAATATTTATGGGTAAATATACGCAAACCGGTGGTTGTAGTGTTGAATATAACAGGGCGGTTTATTATAACGTCAATAGTAATAGTTATGATTATGAAATTACTGTAACACAAGTTGGAACATGCGAAATGCTAATTGTTTCCTTTAATTGTGCAATTGTTCCAAAACAGTCTGATAGTGAAAATGTCAGTTTTTCTGTTTCGCACTCATATAAAGATGAATAGAGTATTAGTTGGTTATCATCTCTAATCAAGCCATTAAGCGGTTACAAACCGCTCAGTGGCTATCTTTTAAATGTTAACTTGTAAATAAAAAACCAAAATCGCCATTGGGTTCAACCTCATATGGCTCTTTTCCATGCTTAAATATCCTTAAAGGCAGTTTTCCTATATATCCATAATTATCACCTTCAACAATAAACATACAACCTTCGCGTAATCCGGTCACAGTCATATCTTTATTTACCTCTAAAAACTCCATTATTCTGTCTTCGCGTGTTTCGCCACCATGTCCTTCAGGGTTTTTATCAAGATAATGCGGATTAATCTGAAAAGGGATAAGGTTCAAAGCATCAAAACCTTTAGGGTCGATAATTGGCATGTCATTGGTGGTTTTTATTGTGGGGCACGCCATATTTGAACCTGCACTCCAGCCAATATATTTTGTATCACCCAGCACTTTTTTGCGTATGGGTTCAATAAGTTTATTATCGTGTATTACCCTTAATAAATTCCATGTGTTTCCACCACCTACAATAATTGCCTCGGCCTCTTCAACAGCTTTTACAGGGTCGCTAAATTTGTGTATTGAAATTATATCGTGCCCAATTTCATTAAAACGGGTTTTTACTTTCTCCTCATAATCGTCCCACGAAAATGTAACCCCGGCATATGGTATAAACAAGGCTTTTACAGGTTTTGTACCTAAAAAATCGGCTATATTTTGTTTTGGGTAATCTAAATATGCCTGTCCGGCCATAGTTGAATTGCTGATTAATAGTAAGTTCATAGTTTTTATGTTTTAATAATTTATAATGTTTTTACGAGAGTAAATTTTATTACCATTGTGTGGCAATATAACAAATTATTGTAGAATTTTAAATTCGATGGTTATATCTTGTATTGGCCAGTTACCCTCGTCAACTTTTACCGATGCTATTGAATCAATTACCTCAAGCCCTTCTATTACCTGTCCAAATACAGTATGTTTTCCGTCGAGGTGTGGTGTGCCGCCAACTATTTTATAAATTTCTTTATGTTTAGGGGTTATTTTCATTCCATATTCTTGCTCGGCTCCCAACAATTCCCCTTCAGTATATTTAGTTCCCTGAACAATAAAAAATTCGAACGAAACGCTTCTTTTATCGGGGTTGTTATCATATTCGCGAGCCATGCTTAATGCCCCTTTTTTATGAATATTTTGGGTGTTAAACTCAGCCGGGATGGTATAATCGCCCATACGGTTTTTTATTGTTTGCCTTGCCCAGTCGTCGTTATCGCCACCTTGAATCATAAAATCGTTTACTACGCGGTAAAACATTGTCTCTTTATAAAAGTTGTTTTTTATTAGCCTGATAAAATTGGCACGGTGCAGAGGTGTATTTTTATAAAGTTTAATTTTTATGTTGCCTTTTGGAGTTTTCATAAGCACAATGGTTTCTTTGTTTTTGGCTCCATACTCTAAAAGCTCCTTTTTAACATTGTCATTGGTCAACCTAACTACCTTTTTTGTGTGCGCTCTTTTTTTAGGTTGAGATTTTATTGCTTTTTTTTGTTTTAATTGTTTGGTTAAAGTTGTTTTTTTTGTTTCGTGCTGCTTGTTATTGTTACAGCCAACCAAACCAAAAATCAATAATAAAAACCAAAACAGGCTAATACGGTACAGTGCGGTATTTTTCATCATCATCGGCTATTAATAAATTAATGTAACTTTTATATCGTAATGCACTAATTTCGCCATTCTGCACAGCTTGTTTAACAGCACAATTTGGTTCGTGCGAATGGGTGCAGTTATAGTATTGGCAATTGTTTTGGGCGGCAAATATTTCAGGAAAAAAATGTGATATTTCCTCCTTGTCCATATCAACAACCCCAAAACCTTTAATGCCCGGGGTATCAATAATATATCCTCCATTTTTTAAAGCGTGCATTTCGGGATATGTTGTGGTGTGCATCCCCGTTTCATGGGCTTCAGATATTACATTTGTTTTGATGTTTAATCTGGGTTCAATAGTATTTAATAAGGTAGATTTTCCAATGCCAGAGTGCCCTGCAATAACCGATATTTTATCAGATAACAAATCAATAATATCTGAAATCCCTTGTTTTTTAATTGCCGAAATTGAATAGCAATTGTAACCTATTTTTGTGTAGGTTGATATTAACTGCCGCATCTCGTCCATTGTTTGCTTATTATATAAATCAATTTTATTGAAAACAATTTTAGCGGGTATTGAATAGGCTTCTGCCGATACTAAAAAGCGGTCAATAAACTCGGGGTAGGTTTTAGGCATGGCAAGGGTTACCATTAATATGGCCTGATCAATATTAGCTGCAATTATATGTGTCCGCTTTGATAGGTTTATTGATTTTCGGATAATATAATTTTTGCGCGGATAAATTTTTACAATTACTCCAAAGTCTGTTTTTTCATCAATTTTATAATCAACAATATCGCCAACAGCAATAGGATTAGTGGTTTTTATTCCTTTCATGCGAAATTTACCACGTATTTTACAATCTACAGTATTGCCATCATCAGGTTTTACCTTATGCCAGCTCCCTGTTGTCTTTATTACTAATCCTTTTTTCAAATTTTATGATTTAAGCAACAAAGATATAGCAATTAATATGACACTCAAATAATAACCTGCATAATGCAGGAGTTATTTACTGAGTAAGCTTTTGCTTTATAAAATAGTATGTTCGATTTTAATTGTACAATGATTAAAAAACAGCGTTATAATCGTAACATACAAATAATCAACAACTATCAATCATATGACATATCTTTTGAATTAATAAGGATAAATAGCCTCTTTGCAAGTATTGTATTTTTTATCTATTTTTGCGCCACTTCAATGCCCCCATAGTTCAAGGGATAGAATAAAAGTTTCCTAAACTTTAGATCCAGGTTCGAGTCCTGGTGGGGGTACTATTTCATACTGATTATCAGCAAGTTAATACTACCTTAAGGCTATTCGCAACAATTATTTGATTTAAACCTAAATATCTAAAATGGAACTGTAATAGATATTTAGGTTAAACATTAAAAAGCCCTTCCGGTTGTTTATAAAACCATTAAATTTGATGATTAATTACTGCGAAAATATTAAAGACTAACCGCAAAGGGCACAGAGGTTTTATTCTCAGCGCTCTCTGCGTCTCCAGCGGTTAAAAAAAACATGATAAAAACGAGTTTTGGGCGTTGCAAGACATATCATTCTATGTTTATCCGAGCGAAAGCATTGGTATTATTGGGCGTAACGGTGCGAGAAAATATTTAGAATAAATAAATAAACGCCATTTCAAAAATAAAAATTCAATTATTGAATTTGGCAAAGGACAGTTTATTGAGTTTAAAGAGTCGTTTGTTAATGAAGTTATCTGTTTACCATTGTATCTTGAGTTAAAATTTGAGAAGATGGAGTATATTTGTTTGGTAATATTATGAAGTAAAATCTACAAGAGAGAACACAGAGGATGAAAATATGAAAAAAATAGATATTAAACATATAATTCAACAAGGTGAAAATGAAAATGTAGAATTTAAAACCTCTTTTGATAGGGGGGTTATTGAGAGTATTACAGCTTTCGCAAACACTAATGGTGGTTCGGTGTATATAGGTGTAAATGAAAAAAGCAAACAAATTTCAGGAGTTAAAATCTCAAAAGAAAGTATTCAAAGTTGGGTTAACGAAATAAAAACTAAAACCAAACCAAGTATTATTTCTGATACTAAAACACATATAATTGGTACCAAAATTGTTGTTCAATTATCAGTAAAGGAATATCCGGTTAAACCAATTTCAGTAAAGGGGCGTTATTATATAAGGAAACAAAACTCGAATCATCAATTATCAACACAAGAAATTTCTGATATCTATTTATACTCAATGCAATATTCGTGGGACAGTTATGAATATAAAGGTGGTAATTATAAACTTTTAGATAAAATTGTTATTGATGGGTTTATAGAAAAAGTAAATAAAGAAGGTAGGTTTATACTGCCAAAAGATGGTATGGCTGCCTTAAAAAAGATAAAACTTATAAAAGATAGTACCATTACCAATGCAGCAATGATTTTATTTTCAAAAGATGATCTAAAATATAATGTGCATATTGGTAGGTTTAAAAGTAAATCGTATATAGTTGCTGATACAATGATATCGGGCAATTTATATTATGTATTGGAAAAATCGCTGCAAACAATAATATCTCATCTGAAATTTGCTTTTGAGATTACCGGAAAAACTACTCAGCGAACAGAAATTCCCGAATATCCGCTTGAAGCAATTAGAGAGTTATTGGTAAATTCACTTGTACACCGAGATTATACTAATCCAAGTGATATTAAGATAAAGATTTTTGATCAAGAAATTACTTTTTTTAATGCAGGAAAGTTATTTGGAGGACTAACCATTGAAGAGTTAGCTACAGATGATTATCAGGCTCAAGCAAGAAATAAACTTTTGGCAGAAGCCTTATATTTAACCCGAGATATTGAAAAATATGGAAGTGGTTATTGGCGAATAAGAGATTATATTTCTGATTATTCGACAATGAAATTTGAATTTAAAGAGACTTCCGGTGGATTTTTAACAAAACTGTATTATACTGAGCAAAAAACATCTATTATTAGAGATAAGGTCCCCGATAAGGTCCCCGATAATTTAACTAATAATCAGTTAAAAATTATTGAATTAATAATTAATAATAATAAAATATCTATGGCTGAAATGTCAAGTAAAGTGGGAATCTCTAAACGAAAGATACTTGTCAATATTAATAAATAATAATATAATTAAACGTATTGGAACACCTAAAAGTGGATACTGGCACATTGTAGATAGTAAATAAAAAATAATTCAGGATAGAAGAGTACAAAGAAATTAAATGAAACAATACAATGAATTAAAGAAGAAAACTCTTGCGTAACTATATGCCCTTTGTGGTAAAAATATAAAACATGAAACCAATACTTGAAATAAAAAACATAAGCAAAAAATACAAACTACGCGGGCAGGAATCGCCCTACCTTACTTTTCGTGATGCCTTAACATCGGGGTTTAAGAAAAAACCTGATAAAAATGAATTTTGGGCATTACAAGATATATCGTTTGATGTTTACCCTGGCGAAAGCATTGGCATTATTGGGCGCAACGGTGCCGGCAAATCAACCCTGCTTAAAATATTGTCGCGCATAACACCACCAACCACAGGCGAAATTATTAGCCGTGGGCGTATTGCAAGCCTTTTAGAGGTTGGCACCGGTTTTCATGCAGAGCTTTCGGGACGAGAAAATGTTTTTTTAAACGGTTCTATTCTCGGACTTACAAAACAAGAAATAGTAAGGCAGTTTGATGCTATTGTTGATTTCTCAGGTGTTGAAAAGTTTTTGGACACCCCCTTAAAGCACTACAGTAGCGGTATGCAGTTGCGTTTGGCCTTTGCCGTAGCAGCACACCTTGAACCCGAAATACTAATTATTGATGAGGTGCTGGCTGTTGGTGATGCCGAGTTTCAGAAAAAGTGTTTAAATAAAATGGGCGAGGTTACAAGCGAGGGAAGGACGGTGCTTTTTGTTAGTCATAATATGGCTGCCGTACAAAGTTTGTGTAAAAAATCTATTCTTCTAACTTCTGGAAAACTTTCAGCTTTTAATGAAACAAATTTAATTTTATCAAATTACCTTGATAACGTTAAGAGTTCTGACAATAAACAACAATATTTCGTTTCAAAATGCAATAGGTTTAAACTAAAAACTCCATATTGGATTGACAAAAACTATAATGAAGTAATAACATATAATTTCGGTGAAAATTATAAACTAAGATTTGAGTTTGAATTTAATGAAAATGTAAAATCAATTAATCCGGGTATTGCTATTGTAAATATGACAGGGCAAAGAATTTTTACCTCTCATTTATTAGATGATAAAAAAATATCATTGAGTAATTTACTGGGCAAAATTATAATTGATACCGAATTAAATATGAGCTCACTTTCACCAGGTAATTATCAAGTATTATTTGGAGTTCGAGATGAAAACGAACAAACTATGATTTATTCAGATAGTGAGGTTAACTTACAAATTTCAGGTACTTCATTAAATAAAAATGCTGCCGATGGTGTATTATGGCATACAAGCAATTGGTTTCAAATGAAATAATTAAATATTAACTAATTCTACTTTACTAAGTTAAAATATTCATGTTATATATTTGAATATCAG
>CBDUWQ010000111.1:0-12055 GCA_965370965.1 uncultured Bacteroidales bacterium | reverse complement strand
TAATTAAAAATATTTTAATTAAAATTGACCCTGTATTTGATTCACTTATTGAATTTACCGATAATACTTTAAATAATATTGATGCAATTATAGCCACAGGCAGCGACAATTCAGCCCGCTATTTTGAGTATTATTTTAGTAAGTATCCTAATATCATCCGCAAAAACAGAAACTCATTAGCAATACTTACGGGCAATGAGAATTTTGATGATTTGGAACACATAGCCGACGATATTTTTACCTATTTTGGTTTGGGGTGCAGAAATGTATCATTCCTATTAGTGCCTGAAAATTACGATTTTAAGAACTTAATACAAGCATTTGACAAATACTCCTCGGTTACGCATCATGGCAAATACATTAATAATTACGAGTATCAAAAAACAATTATGCTTATGAACCAAATACCACATTACGATAATGGTTTTACCTTGCTTACCAAGAATAATTCGCTCTCATCGCCAATAGGGGTAATTAATTACAGGTATTATAAATCGGTAAATAGTATTGAAAACTTTTTAACAGCCAATAAAAATAAAATTCAATGTGCTGTAAGCAAAACAAAATGGAAATTTAAAACGTATGGGTTGGGTGAGGCTCAACAACCCGAATTATGGGATTATGCCGATAATATTGATACGTTGAATTTCTTGTTGAATATATAAACACAATTACCAATGATTTTTACATTCCGTTTTATTTCTGATGAAGAGGATACATTTATGCTTGATGTAAACATTAACCATAACCAAACATTTGAGCAACTTCATAAAGCTATACAAAAAAATTTGAACTATGATATCAACCAATTAGCATCCTTTTTTATATCGAATGAGCAATGGGAAAAAATTCAAGAAATAACATTAATGAAAATGGGCGATGGTGCACAGTCTATGACTATGGACAAAACAAAAATTGAAGATTTTTTCTTTGAAAAAGGGCAACGCCTTATTTATGTTTTTGACTATATGAGCGAGAGGCTTTTTTTTGGCAGTATAATACGCACTATTGATGCCGAACCTCCTATTGAACTACCCTCAATATCAAAATTAGATGGGAGAACACCCCCACAGTTTAGTACAAATGGTTTGCCCAATAATAACGATATTGAATTGGGCAATGCCAATTTTGAAGATATGATTGATGATTTAGACAGCGATGATTCAGATAATTATTAATTGACTAACCATCTGCCAAATGAAAAATATCTCAAAACAAAATATACTTGTAGTAATTTTGGGTCCTACCGGAATTGGCAAAACCGATTTAAGCATTGAAATAGCCAAAGAGTTAAATGCTGAAATTATTTCATGCGACTCCAGACAAATGTACCGCGAACTAAATATTGGGACAGCAGTACCGGAATTTATGCAACTTGCACAGGTTAAACACCATTTTATTGGCAACCTTTCAATACACGATTATTATAATGCCGGCGAATTTGAATTTCAAACATTACATTTATTAGAAGAATTATTTAAGCACAATAAATATGCAGTAATGACAGGCGGTTCGGGATTGTATATTGATGCCGTTGTTAATGGAATTGATGAATTGCCAACAATTGATACAAATGTAAGAGTAAAACTGCTGAATGAACTGCAAAACAGTGGGATTGAAAAGTTAAAAGAGCAACTAAAAAAGGTTGACCCTAAATATTACGCATCGGCTGACCTAAATAACCCTAAACGCATACTTAAAGCACTCGAAGTTTTTGAAATGACAGGCAAACCTTATTCAAAACTAAGAACCAACACAAAAAAAGAACGCCCTTTTAATATTATAAAAATTGGACTTGCCATGGAGCGTGAAAAGCTTTACAACCGCATAAATATACGGGTTGATAAAATGTTGCAAGCCGGGCTAGTTAACGAGGTTAGACAGTTTTATGAGCATAAACATTTAAACTCGTTAAATACGGTTGGCTACAAAGAATTTTTTGGATATTTTGATAACAATTATGATTTAGATGAAGCCATAAGATTGATAAAAAGGAATTCGCGGAGATATGCAAAACGGCAAATCACATACTGGAATCGTGATAAAAACATTGAATGGTTTAATCCATCACAGAGAAAAGAGATTTTAGAAAGGATACAAAAGGGCTAAATAGAGGCTGAGCCTCTTTAAAAACGGCGACTTTATGGACAGGCTCTAAATTGCGCTTTGAGGCACAGAATTTCTTCTTTTTTTTCTAAAATCCGGAAGTTATTTTTGAGCAAGCCCTTAGGTAATAAAAATTCGTGGGCATTAGTGTTATCCGTGGATAAATACAATCCGCTTGCAGATTTTAGGTTTTTGTGCCTTTTATGTGAACTTTTAATTGTTAATACCTCAAAATAATTTTTTACCATAAAATTAGTACTTTTGCTTTTAGTTAAATAAATAGTTAAGATTTGGCAAAAAACATAATAATACTTGGCACAGCTTACCCATTTCGTGGAGGGTTAGCTGTTTATAACGAAAGGCTGGCAAAAGCTTTTCAGCACGAAGGTACTGCCGTGAGCATACAAACATTCAAGTTACAGTATCCGGGGTTTCTTTTTCCGGGTAAAACCCAATATGCCAATTGGGAAGCTCCAAAAGACTTAAACATAACAGCATCGGTAAATTCGGTAAACCTCTTTAACTGGATAAAAGTTGGCCTGAAAATAAAAAAACTTAAGCCCGATATACTGATTATTAAATATTGGCTGCCATTTATGGCACCATGCTTTGGCACCATTGCCCGAATAGCAAAAAAAAACAAGCACACCAAAGTAATTTCTATACTCGATAATATTATTCCTCACGAAAAACGCATAGGCGACAACCTGTTTTCAAAATACTTTGCAAAAAGTGCCGATGCATTTGTGGGAATGTCAAAAAGCGTGCTTAACGATTTAAACAAATTTGACACCAAAAAACCAAGGCTGTTTTGCCCTCATCCGCTGTACGATAATTTTGGAGATAAAGTAGATAGAAATACCGCCATTAAAAAACTTGGACTTGATGCAGCATACCGCTATATTTTGTTTTTTGGGCTGATACGCGATTACAAGGGGCTCGATTGGCTTATTGAAGCTTTTGCCGATGGACGGTTCCGCAAGCAAAAAATTAAACTTATAGTAGCAGGCGAGTTTTATTCTGACGAGCAAAAATATACCAAACTAATAAAAAAACATAACCTTACAGAACATATTGAACTGCATAACAGATTTATTCCCGATGCCGAGGTTGGGCTCTATTTTGGTGCTGCCGATATTATTGCCCAACCGTATAAAAGTGCCACGCAAAGCGGTGTTACACAAATAGGCTACCATTTTGAAAAGCCTATGCTTGTTACAAATGTTGGCGGTTTGGCAGAAATTATTCCAAACGAAAAGGTGGGTTATGTGGTTGAACCCAACCCAAAAGCAATAGCCGATAAGCTTACCGCTTTTTTTGAAACAGATAGAACAAATGAGTTTCTGAAAAACATACTCGAAGAAAAAAAGAAATACGCATGGAGCACCATGACAGGAACAATTATACAACTTTATAAAAAACTTACTACAAATAATGATAATTAGAAGCAAAGCGCCCTTGAGGCTTGGATTGGCAGGAGGAGGCTCCGATGTTTCTCCGTTTTCAGATTTATTTGGAGGGGCAATTCTCAATGCCACAATAAACATGTACGCATATGCCACAATTGAGCCGCGCACCGATGGTAAAATAGTGCTTAATGCCGCCGACAAAAACGAGCATTATGAATTTGACAGCACAAAAACATTGAAAATAGACGGAAACCTTGATTTGCTTAAAGGCATATACAACCGTGTGGTAAAAGATTTTACGCACAAAGCCCTCTCTTTTACATTAACCACTTACGTTGATGCGCCACCGGGGTCGGGTTTAGGAACATCATCAACATTAGTAACCGCTATACTTGGTGCATTTGCCGAATGGCTTAACCTGCCTTTGGGCGAATACGATATTGCACATCTTGCCTACGAAATTGAACGGATTGATTTGAATATGGCAGGCGGTAAACAAGACCAGTATGCTGCAACTTTTGGGGGTGTTAACTTTATGGAATTTTATAAAGACGATAAAGTAATTGTAAACCCTTTACGGATAAAGCCAAAAATACTAAATGAGCTGGCATATAACTTAGTATTATATTATACCGGTACAAGCAGGGTATCTGCTCAAATAATTGAAGCACAGCGCCAAAATGTTCAAAACAAAAAAGAAAAATCGGTTGAGGCCATGCACAATATTAAAAAGCAGGCATTAATTATGAAAGAGGCTCTGCTAATGGGAAAGCTCAATAAAATTGGCGAAATACTTGACTACGGCTGGCAACAAAAAAAGCTGATGGCAAACAACATCACAAATAGCAAAATTGATGCTCTTTACAAAAAAGCACTTGCGGCAGGAGCCAATGGTGGAAAAATGTCGGGAGCCGGTGGTGGCGGTTTTATGTTTTTTTACTGTCCGCAAAATTCAAGACACAATGTAATTAAAGAGCTTGAGCATAATGGTGGGCAGGTTAAGCGGTATGAATTTATTACGTCGGGGCTACAAACATGGACTATATAGAGTCTTTGTAAGAAAACGCCAATCCGCCGCGACGGAACTCATGATAATCAAAACTGAGAAACGACCAAAGGGAGTTCGTAAACACCTTTGATAGTTTTTATTATTGTGCATAAAGCCCTGCCCGACTAATCGTTCAGGTTTACCTTAAGGCGGGCTCATTCTTGACGCTTTCTTACCTGCTTGGTGTGCCTTGGCAGACAGGTAAAAGATGAAGTTTTCGTACAGACACTATGATAATAGCTGCAAAATTTACATATAACTAAAAAAAGAATGATTAAAATATTTCTCAGCGCCCTCAGCGCTCCCTACAGTTAAAAACTATAAAAAATGAAAAAGATAAACATACAATCAATAATTGAAAAATCAATTGCAACCAAACAGCAAATAATAACCAATAAGGTACTAATAGATACATTACAAAAGGTGTCGGATACAATAGTTGCCTGCTATAAAAATGGTGGCAAAGTACTATTTTGCGGCAATGGCGGTAGTGCTGCCGATGCACAGCATTTGGCCGCCGAGTTGTCGGGCAGGTTTTATTTTGACCGCCCACCGTTAGAGGCCGAGGCACTGCATGTCAACTCATCATATGTTACAGCAGTAGCAAACGATTATTCATACAACAACATTTACTCGCGCTATGTAAGTGGTGTAGGAAAAGCGGGCGATGTAATAATTGGGTTATCAACATCGGGAAACAGCGAAAACATTGTTCGCGCCCTAAAAGTAGCAAAAAACAAAAACATGGTTACCATTGGAATGACAGGCAAATCGGGCGGAGCAATGAAAGGGCTTTCCGATTACCTGCTAAACGTACCATCAACCGATACTCCACGCATTCAGGAATCGCATATTATGCTTGGTCATATATTTTGCGAAATAGTTGAAGAACAGTTGTTTGGAAACGATAAAAAATAATTTATTAAAAAATGCTTAAAGAAGCCATAATACTTGCCGGAGGTTTAGGAACCCGCCTTAAAGAGGTTATTTCTGACATACCTAAACCAATGGCTCCAATAAACAACACCCCGTTTATTGAATACCTGTTTAACTATTTACTTGAACAGAATATTACACATGTAGTATTAGCTGTTGGCCATAAGCACGAGGTAATAAAAAAGCATTTTGGCAACAAGTATAAAACACTAAACATAACATATGCCATTGAGCACGAGCCTTTGGGCACAGGGGGCGGAATTGCAAATGCACTTTCACAAGTAAAAAACAACAGCTGCTTTTTACTTAATGGCGACACATTTTTTAATGTTGAACTTACCAAATTATATGAACAGCATAAAGCATCAAAAGCCAATTTAACACTGTCGCTAAAGCCAATGCGCAACTTTAATCGTTATGGTACTGTTAAGTTTAATACCAACGGCCATGTAATATTGTTTAATGAAAAAAAACCTGTTAAAAAAGGCTATATTAATGGTGGGGTTTATGTTATTACAAAACATTTGTTTAAATCATTTGCAATAGGCGAAAAATTCTCGTTTGAGCAAAATATTATGGAAAAAGGCGTTAACCAATTTAATATGCAGGCTTACATAAGCAACGGCTATTTTATTGATATAGGAATACCCGAAGATTATAAAAGAGCACAAAATGAATTACCTAAGTTTAGTTAACCCTCTTTATTTATGAGTGAGTTCTTTTTAGGCAAATTTTATGACATAACAAAAAAGCACCTACAAAATTAATTGCAAGTGCTTAATTAATAAATGCTCCTCTTTTTGGACTCGAACCAAAGACCCTCTGATTAACAGTCAGATGCTCTAACCAACTGAGCTAAAGAGGAAGAACTTTTTTGCAATTTATTATCTCCTTTTTCAAAATTGCGTGGCAAAAATAGTTGTCTTCTTTGGATTTGCAAAATAATTTGTAAAAAAAAATTAGTATTACTTGCAATTATTTCTTTATGTGTTAACAATCAATAATTTATGTTTTGATTTTTTTATTAAAAAAAAATCAAGTTAATTCGCAGCATAATTTTTATTGCATAAATCCTAAAATCCGTAAGGATTTTTATTAGTGTTTATTAATGAGGAATTTGTATGATAACTAATTCATACATTTAAGTAAATTGAAATTCGTGTTAATAAGTGTAATTAGTGGGTAAAGATAATCCGTTTGCGGATTTAAGATAAATAAAAAAATGTTTCACATTAATTTTTCAAAACAATGGACAAAGTATTAGGAATGGGCAATGCCCTGATAGATATAATGACAAAACTTGAGAATGATTCAATCCTTACTGAGTTAAATCTGCCCAAAGGCAGTATGCAATTAGTTGACTCATCGTTTTCAAAAATAGTAATGGATAAAACAAAACACCTTAACCCCATATTAACATCGGGCGGTTCGGCTGCAAATACCATACACGGCCTTGCAAAATTAGGTGTTGAAACCGGTTTTCTTGGCAAGGTAGGCAACGATGAAATGGGCGAATTCTTTAAAAACAATCTTGAGCAATCAAACATTAAACCTTTACTTTTACAGAGCCCTACCTCATCAGGTCAAGCTATTGCATTGGTATCGCACGATTCGGAACGAACCTTTGCTACCCATTTGGGAGCTGCTGTAGAACTGTCGGATAGCGATATTAATAATAATACATTTAATGGGTATAACTATTTTCATATTGAAGGCTATTTGGTGCAAAACCACCAATTAATTGAAACCGCACTTAAATATGCCAAAAGCAATGGATTAAAGATTTCTCTTGATTTGGCAAGTTATAACGTTGTTGAAGATAATCTTGACTTTTTAAAGCGTGTTGTTGCCGAATATGTAGATATAGTTTTTGCAAATGAAGAGGAGGCAAAAGCCTTTACAGGAAAAGAGCCCGAAGGAGCCTTAGATGATTTGGCAAATATTTGTGAAATAGCAGTAGTTAAAATTGGCAAAGCAGGTTCGTTAATAAAAACCAAAGGCAAATCATACAAAGCCGGTATTATTAACGTAAAAAGCATTGACACAACAGGGGCAGGAGATTTATACGCAGCAGGTTTTTTATATGGTTTAATAAAAGGCAAAACAATGGATGCCTGTGGAGAACTGGGCGCACTACTATCAGGAAAAGTTATTGAAAATTTAGGGGCAAAAATATCTGATGATAGCTGGTCGTTTATCAAAAAACAGATTAATTAGAGAATTATTATTCCTTTGTTGCAAACGATAATTGCTCTATTTAGGCTCTATTTTATGTAAAGGTCTCCCATAAAAGAGGCTTTTTTACATTTTAATATTAACTTTGTTAGAATCAACAGTTCGTTAAATATTTTTAAACTGCTGAAATACAATATGTCGCAAATTTTGTAAATAATAGCGCATATTGCTGATAATCAGACCTAACAGATTTTGAAAACCTGTTAGGTCTCAAAATTTAACGAACTATTGTAGAATAAAACATATTAAATTAGTGTTTACCTACCTGCCTTTTACAGTCAGGTCATATACTTAACTATTTGTATTCTTGTGAAAAAAATTATCCTTATATCAATTATCTTCGGATTAATATCAATTATGCACATACAGGCTCAAACGCCTGACAATAATTTATACCATTTTAAATTTGCGGTTGCCAATAAAGCGGATATTAATAAAATTACCCTAATTATATCAATTGATAATGTTATTGGCGATACTGTTTTTGCATACGCCAACAATAAAGAGTTTAACAAATTCAAAAAACTTGGAATTAATTATGAATTAATACCCAAAATAAAATCGGCAAAAGCCGTAACCATGGCAACTACGGTTGAACAAATGGAAAACTGGGACAGGTATCCCACCTACGAAGTTTACGAACAAATGATGCAAAACTGGGCAAACCAATACCCCAATATTTGTGTTTTAGAAGAGATAGGCACACTAAGCAGTAACAGAAAACTACTGAGCATAAAAATATCGGATAACCCAAGTATTGATACCGAACACGAACCCGAGGTTTTTTTAACAGGCACAATGCATGGCGACGAAACAGGTGGCTATGTTGTTTTACTAAGGCTAATTGATTACTTTTTGTCAAATTATAATGCTAATGGGCATGAGTCAATAACAAATCTAATCAACAATTCAGAGATTTGGATAAACCCTTTGGCAAATCCAAATGGAACATACTACGGAGGTAATGCAACATTAGAAAATGCCCAACGCTACAACGGCAACAACATTGATTTAAACCGCAACTTCCCCGATCCTAAAAATGGCCAACACCCCGATGGTAATTCCTATCAGGAGGAGACACTGCTTATGATGAATTTTGCCGACAAACACAATTTCTCACTTAGTGTAAATATTCATGGCGGATCCGAAGTGGTAAACTATCCTTGGGACACATGGCACAAACGAGCTGCCGACGATGCTTGGTGGCAATATGTTGGTGGCAATTATCGCGACTCGGCACAAGCAAACAGCCCTGCCGGTTATTTAACAGGTGTTTCAAACGGACTTACAAACGGATACGATTGGTACTCGATATCAGGTGGCAGACAAGACTATATGAACTATTTTAAACATTGCCGCGAGTTTACCCTTGAAATGAGCAATGTAAAAATATATCCAAACTCAGATTTACCTCAATTATGGAACTATAACAAAGCTGCCCTAATCAATTATACTGCCGAATCGTTAAACGGAATACATGGTAATATAATAACTGACAAAGGCAACCCTGTTTTTGCAAAAATTGAGGTGCTTAACCACGATATTGACAACTCAGAGGTTTATACCGATAAGCTTACCGGTTTTTTTACCCGTTATTTAAAAGCCGGCACTTATAACCTACAAATTACAGCCGAAGGCTACGCCGATACTATTATTAGGCAAGCTGAAGTTAAAGATGCACAACAAATTTATATTAAGCATATTTTTAAGAGTGTAGGCGCAAAAATTTGTTTTGACACTACCAATATAAATAAATTGTTTTACCTGCCTGTAACCGATTCTATTATTATTCCGATAACAAATTGCAGCAATAAAACACAAATTGTAAATGCACAAATTAGCAACCACGAATCAACTTCGTGGGCAAACTTAAAAACAAACTCAGCCACAATAAACCCACAACAAAAATGGTACTTAACAGTTTACGTTAAAAATACTGCTGTTACCGATACTTCATACTCTTGCAATTTAATAATTGATGCCGATTCAACATATACTATCCAATTTATTGCAGATTTTATAAATAACAACAAAATTACATTTAACAAAACTAAAATAAACAACACCCTTACCACAAATACAACAATTACCGATACAATAACGATAACTAATTCAGGAATTGCATCGCAACAAATAATAATAAAACCGCAACCCGAGGTTTCGTGGTTAAAAATTATTGACGATACTATAACTATTGAAGCATCGGAATCATACAAATTTATATTTGAGATAAATAGCTTGCCTGTTATAACAGGACTTTACAAAGCCGCTTTACAATTTAATTATGGAGAAATAAAACAAATTCCTATCCATTTAATGGTTGATACCACCCCGCTTATAGATGTGCAGAACTACCACAAAAAACTATCAATAAATAAAAACAATATTTTTACCGATACATTTTATATTATAAATAAAGGAGGCGGTCTGCTTAATTACAATATTGGCATTACAGATAGAGATTTAAACTCAAAAATTAAAATTACACCAAATTCAGGCTCAATAAAAAAATTGGGCAAACAGTCCCATATAATTGAAATACCCTCACAGCCCTTTAATTTGGGAAACTATACTGCAAACTTAGAAATAACATCAGAGTTTAATACGGTAAGCCTGCCCTTATATTTAACCATTGACACATTACCAAAATTATATGTAAATACCGATACCATAAAAATTAACGGAACGGGCAATGGCATTTATAAAGATTCAGTACTATTAAAAAACATTGGTGGCGGTATGCTTACAATTACAGCAACCGAACAACCAACATCAGGATATAGTTTAATATCATTATCGCAATACAGCAATACACAAATAGCAGCAAATTCATCGGTATATTTTTACTTTTCAGTTAATGCCACCAATTTGCCTTACAAAAATTATTACAGCTCAATAAACATAAATAATAGTATAATACCCGTTGTTTTTAATTTTAGTGAACCTCCTATAAAATAATTCTAACAGTAGTGCTACGAGTTCAATTAATTACTCAAAAGGTGTTCTTTAAAACAACCCGTGAATATCTGCATCAATCTTGGTAATAATACTACTCAAATCTTCATTTTTTTCAGAAAAATTCAAATCATCAACATCAATTATCAGCAGCTTATTAAACTCCGCCTTATCAATCCATGCCTCATACCTCTCGTTTAAACGCTTAAGGTAATCTAACCTTATTGAGTTTTCGTAATCGCGACCACGTTTTTGAATTTGACGTACCAAAGTTGGCACCGATGCCCTCAAATAAATTAACAAATCGGGTGGTTGAACCAATGAGCTCATTAGTTGAAAAAGCGCAAAATAGTTTTTAAAATCGCGAGAACTTAAAAGTCCCATAGCATGCAGGTTTGGAGCAAAAATATGGGCATCTTCATAAATTGTTCTGTCTTGAATTACTGTTTTTCCCGATTTATGTATTTGGAGTATTTGGCTAAAACGGCTATTTAAAAAATAAATTTGCAAATTAAACGACCAACGCTGCATATCATTATAAAAATCATTCAAATACGGGTTCTCATTAACATCTTCAAAATGCGCCTCCCACTTATAATGCTTTGACAACAACCGCGTTAGGGTTGTCTTGCCAGAACCTATGTTACCTGCTACTGCTATATGCATAATCTATTGTTTTTCACGTGTTAAAACGGCGTTAAATTGTTGTTAATTAAACATGTCCTCTTGTGCGAGCCTGTCTGACTGAACAGGCAGACGCAACTGAAAATAATTGCTTCCCTTGCATGAGGGTTTTTATTTTACTAAAGTAGTTTTTTTATTCATTTCAAAAAAAAATAAAAATATTTTTTTATTTGACGCAACCTTTTCGACAATACCTGCATCTACCCATCTACATAAGTTTATTATGACATAAATGCCTTTAAAACACAATTTTATAATAAAATAAACTATTATCACGTTACAATTAAAATCTCTTTACTATGCATAGAGAATTACCCCTTTATATTTTTATCCGCAATGCAATATTTTTATGCTTCGCTTTTTTTATGGTATCAGGTGTTATTATTGAAAAAGGAAGACAAGAACGCGGAGAAAAATCACTTTTTAACGAAATTTTTATAAAACATAAAAAAATTATTGATTATAACGATTATGATATAAATAACTCATTTAACTCTGACCCCATAAATGCATATAAAGATAATTATGAAGATGATAATTCTATTTATAAATCTATTGACAAAGTAGAAATTACGGCAAATACTGCTAATAGTAAGAAAAAGAAACCAATAACTTAAGGACATCTCTTTTAACCTGAATAATTCATAAACCATCAAAAAACACTTTTTTTAGTTTTTTTGAA
>CBDUWQ010000110.1:0-12236 GCA_965370965.1 uncultured Bacteroidales bacterium | reverse complement strand
GTTCAAGGTTCAAAGTGGTTAAAGTAGAATAAAACCATCTAATAAATCGGGGTTCGACTATATTTTAAATGCAGATTAACAATTATACTGCAATTTATTAGTAAGTCGAGTCCCGATTATTTTAAAAAAAAATACTATTTGAATTCATTAACTTTTTCCATGCCAACTTTAACAGCCTCAAGGTTCATAGGTATTAATTTATGATGCCTTTTGGGTAGTGATTTTTCCAAACCTTTTTCAACATTTTCGGTTTGTATAATGGGTTTTATTTTTAAATATGCACCCAATACAATCATGTTAAAAGTTTTTGGATTTCCTAATTTGGCAGCTTCTGCAGCTCCTTCTATAGAATAAACTGTTATGTCTTTTCGTGTTGGAGGGTTTATTATACCATTGGGGTCAAATAATAATATACCACCGGGTTTTACTGTACTTTCAAATTTATCGAGCGATTGCTGATTTAAAATTATGGCAGTATCATATTCATGAATAATAGGTGAGCTAATTCTGTCATCGCTAACAATAACGGTAACATTAGCTGTTCCGCCACGCATTTCAGGACCGTATGAGGGCATCCACGATACCTCTTGGTTTTGCATTACACCCGAATAAGCTAATATTTTACCCATCGAAAGAACTCCTTGTCCGCCAAAACCTGCTATTATAACTTCTTCTTTCATCTGTTTATAATTTAATTTAGTTCACAATAAAAAATATTCTATTTGTGTTTATGAACTCATTTCATTCGTTTCATTTGTTAGATGGAACTTACCATGATTTTATAATCATTCTCGTGCCTGCCCGACTATGTCATTCAGTCGGGTGTGTAATAAATGATATTTTTTTACATGTTCGTTTTATCTGTTTATAACTTTGTAAAACACTGTTAATTAAGTTTTTATTTTTTTTAACCACAGACCTGCCTATTGTAATAGGTAGGGGACGCAGAGATTCGCATAGCTCATCAAATAATCATCCTTTGTGTATGTTAAATTTGTTATTATGCGTGTTTTGTTTATAATTCTTTATAATGTACAGCTTTATCTTTTTCGCTGTCTTTTAGTGTGCCAAGCGGATACTGCTTAAACATATGCTCTGCCATCCATTTATTAGAATCAACGGGAGACATTTTCCAGCCCGATGAGCAGGTAGAAACAATTTCGATAAATGATGTTCCTATGTTTTTATTTTGATTTTCAAAACCTTTGCGTATTGCTTTTTTTGCTTTGCGCACAGCAGCAGGTGTATGAACACTTTGACGTGTAACATAGGCAACACCGGGTAGTTGTGCAATAAGCTCGGTAATTTTTAAGGGATATCCATGTAAATCAACATCGCGCCCAAATGGGCTGGTTGCGGTTGGCATACCCATTAATGTTGTTGGAGCCATTTGTCCGCCTGTCATTCCGTAAATGGCATTGTTAATAAATATTACAGTAATATTTTCGCCACGGTTACATGCATGCAAAATTTCAGCAGCTCCAATTGACGCTAAATCGCCATCGCCCTGATAGGTAAAAACATAATGATTGGGCATTAATCGTTTTGTTGCCGTAGCAAGAGCCGGAGCCCGACCATGTGCAGCTTGTTGCCAATCAATATCAATATAATTATAGGCTAAAACCGAACATCCAACAGGTGAAATACCAATTGTTTTATCCTGAATATCCATTTCTTCAATAACTTCGCCAACAAGTACATGTGCTACTCCATGGCTACAACCCGGACAATAATGCATTACATTATCGGTAATTAATTTTGTTTTACTAAAAACCAGGTTCTCTTTTTTTATGATGTCTTTTACTTCTAATACAGACATATTATTTTCCTCCTAATATTTGTTTTTCTAAAGCCACAACTACCTCATCGGGTGAATGAACAACACCACCATAACGACCAAAATGCTCAACAGGTATTTTACCGTTAACCGCCAAACGTACATCTATTACCATTTGTCCGGCACTCATTTCAACCGATAACATACCTTTTACCTTATTAGCAAGTTCGGCTATACGTTTTTTAGGGAATGGCCAAACTGTAATTGGACGAAATAAACCAACCTTAATGCCTTTTGCACGTGCTATTTCCATTGATTTTTGACAAATACGTGCCGATGATCCATAGGCTATAAAAAGATACTCTGCATCTTCGGTATTAATCTCTTCAAAGCGCACCTCTTTTTCTTCAATTTCACGATATTTAGCTTGAAGTTTATGGTTGTGAATTTCTTGCTTTTCAGCAGCTAACTCAAGTGATGTGATAATGTGGCGTTCTCTGTTTTTGGTTTTACCGGTGGTTGCCCACGAGCCTGATATTTTTTGTATCTCCTCGTCTGTCCAACGCGGTTTGTAATCTTCAACTACCACTTTCTCCATCATTTGACCAATTACTCCATCGGTTAATATTAGCGATGGGATACGGTATTTAAAAGCCAAATCGAATCCTAAACCAACAAAATCGTTCATCTCTTGAACAGAAGAAGGTGCAAGGACAATAATTTGATAATCACCATGTCCGCCGCCTTTTGTTGCTTGCGAATAATCGGCTTGTGATGGTTGGATGGTTCCTAACCCCGGTCCGCCACGAACTACATTAACAATTAGGCAGGGTAATTCGGCACCTGCCATATATGATACTCCTTCAAGCATAAGACTAATGCCCGGGCTTGATGATGATGTCATTACTTTTTTGCCACATGATGCGCCGCCATATAACATGTTTATGGATGCCACTTCGCTTTCGGCCTGTAAAACTACCATTCCGGTTTTTTCCCAAGGCTTTTCTATCATAAGTGTCTCCATTATTTCAGATTGAGGTGTAATAGGGTAACCAAAGTAACCATCGCAACCACAGCGAATTGCAGCTTCGGCTATAACCTCATTCCCTTTCATTAATTTTAATTCACCCATTACTTTTTATGTTTTAATGTCTTTAAAAAACTAAATTTTTACTCTGTAAACGGTTATTACACTATCAGGACAAACCTGACTGCAGCTTGTACAGCCTATACATGCTTCGGGGTTTTCCATGTAAGAATAGTTATAACCTTTACCATTAACCTGTTTAGCCAGCTGAATAACAATAGAAGGGCAAGCAACTACACACAATCCGCAACCTTTGCACCTTTCTAAGTCAACCTCAATGGCTCCTCTTACTTTTGCCATATTTCTAATTTTATTGAATATGAATTAATTTTTATATAATTAAATGGACTTCATGCCCATAAAGTTAGCTTAATTTATTAAATCGGAAAATCTTTATTAAACTGTTTTACGCGGTTTTCTAAATCAGAAAATTGTTTGCGTTTAATTTGGCTTACACATGCCCTAAGACCTTCGGTATGTTCGCTTCCGCACGATTTTAAACTAATGGCACTAATTCCGTAATATAGTAGTTTTTCCATTAACTCGCCACCTTCCATGCCGGGGTATGATATGGTAAAGTAAAATCCATCGGCTAAGTCTTTATCAATATCTTTATCGTAAACTATTTTAAAGCCGTTTTCGGTAAATATGCGTTTCATTATTGCAGCTTTTTCACCATATTCTCTTACCTCTTTAACAAAATTAAATTTACCATTGTTTGCTGCTTTAAACATGGCGGCCAATGCGTATTGCGACGAGTGGCAAACACCCGAGCTTAACGCATAAATTAACCTTTGTATTATAACATAGCCCAATTTACTTACTCCAAAACGCTGTTTAAGGTTAGGGTATTCTTTGGCAAATAGTGTGTCAGATATACACAGCATACCCAAACGTTGTCCTGCATAGCTAAATGCTTTTGAACTTGATATTAGTAAAATATAATTTTTTGTATAGTTTGCAACAGTAGGTTGGTACGGGGCAACGCCGGGTTGTGATAAATCAGTCCTAAAGTCCATACCAAAATATGCCAAATCTTCAATAATTACCAAATCGTATTTATTGGCAATGTCGCCTATTATTTTCAACTCCTCTTCTGTAAAACAAATCCACGATGGGTTGTTGGGGTTTGAATAAATTATAGAGTTAATATTGCCTTTGCTTATAATCTCTTCAAGTTTGTTGCGTAGTTTGCTGCCGCGAAAATTGTAAACATCAAAGTTGGTATATTTGTGACCCATTACCTGAAACTGTGTTTTTTGAACTGAAAAACCGGGGTCGATAAATAGTGCAGTATCTTTTTTTGGGTTTAAATTACTCACAAGCATAAATGCAGCATAACCACCTTGCATGGCTCCAACAGTTGGAACGCACCCTGCCGGATTAACATCAATGTTCATAAAAGTTTTTATAAACTTTGATGCTTCTTCTTTAAGGGGTTTTATTCCATCAAGCATTGGGTAATCTGATGCAACGCCTTTTTTTAGCGCATCAATTTCGGCCTGTGTTCCAATTTCGGGTGGGGTAAGCCCAGGCACGCCCATCTCCATACGAATGAATTTTTTATGTGTGGCAGCTTCAATTGTATTGGTTATTTTTACTATTTCACGTATTGTGGCATTGCTTAAATCGGGTATGTTTAATTCTTTTATTGCTGTTGTTACTTTATCAAAATCTATAGGAGTATTTTTCATTTATTTAAAATTTGTACCCAATGACTGCTATTTGTTAGTAATAATTATCTCAGCCATGAGCTGTTTTATAATGTCAAAAATTACGCTTGTTTTATTTTGGTGCAAGTATAACTAAATTCAAAGTTTTGCTAAAGCAGAACCGTATATTTTAAAACAGTAATTTATAAAATAAATTGTGTGGTTTTAGGTGTAATTTTTTAGGGATAAAAATAGAATAATTTGAATAATACCGATTATGAATCATAGTTACCGATATACTTCATTAGCATTTGTATATCAGTTTTGATTCTACATCGGCATTATACCAGTAATTTTGATTTTAAAATGGTACAACAGGAGAGAGTATGGGCTAAAAAAAGAAAAGCCCCAAAATGGGGCTTTAAAATTATTAACTATCTACTGTTGAGACTACTCCAAAAAGTCAGAAAAACTAAAAAATAGCAGTTTTAGTAGTGTCGGTGTGAATTTGTTAAATAACTGAATATAAAACAATAACACTATTGCTTTTTGTGAAAATATTCACGCCGACACTTTTCGGAATGGACTTACTGTTTTATTATTTGATAAATTCCATAGTGTTTAGAGTTTGAAATACGTAATATGTATGCTCCCTGCTCCCACTCTGAAATATTAAGCTTTATTTTTTCTGATACACCCTCTATAAAAAACATGGTTTTACCTGTTAAATCGGCAACCTTTATTGTTACTTCGCCTAAATTTTGTGGTAAGTTAACCCATATTTCGGTTTCGCCTGGATTTGGGTATATTGAAATATTGCGCGCCCATGTATCGTTTATACCCGAAATATTTGTTACGTTAACCGTTTCTGAAAATTCGCATGTATTATCTTCAACAATGGTAAGTCCATAATTACCGTTATTATTGATTATTATGGTTTGTGTTGTTTGTCCGGTAGTCCACAAGTAACTATCGGCTGTAACCTGTGGGTCAAGCAAATATGGGTATTCTTCTACTTTAATAGTATCTTCTCCTCCAAAAAACACAGGTTTTTCATAAATAGGTATTACATAGTTGGCTATATCAATATCTTCATCTTCAAGGCGAATAAAGAATTTGATATTAAAGTTACCTGATTCTTCAATAGTAAGAAGGTTTGTGAAATCGTAATTAAGGTTTGCATTGGGCTGCATATCATTGGCAAAAGTAATGGTCTCATCTATACGGTCTTCGTCTTCAACTTTATAACCCAAATCAATGATGGTGCCTGCCGGAACAATTTTTGAACCTGTGTTTTTAACTACAATTGTAACCTCTTCATTTGTAATTTCAGAGCATCCCATTAATGGTTTAATAAACTTATTTACTGTTAATACTATTTGTAAGAAATTAACACTAATCGTGTCGCTATTTTCACAGTTGTGGCTATTTGTAACTAATACCCAATAATCGCCATCGGTATCAACAGTAATAGTTTGTGTAGTTGCACCGGTGTTCCATAAATAGGATGTAAAATTTTCACCTGCATCTAAAATAGCAGTTTCGTCGCCTGTATTTATATCATCACCAAGGTCAACATCAGGATAACCCCATGTGTTTATTGTAGAGTCTAATGTTGTGGTTGCTGTACTTATTGTTGCCGAAACATCAATGGTATGCTCAGCTACTTCGCTTAAGTTGGCAGTGGCAGTAAAATTTATGGTTACGCTATTGTCCGGAGTCAGGTTTTGGGTAAAAGTATAGTTTTCTTCAACCGCTTCTCCGTCTGAATCTATCTCGAATGAAATTGGTATAACCCTATTGGTAAAAATGGTGTCGTTACCTGCATTTTTAAGTACAAACGATATGCTTTCATTCTCGCTATGGGAGCAACTATTCTCTATTCCTAAAATTTCGGTTATTTCGTATAATGGGTTTAAAAATGTTACATTTATCGAGTCGGAGGCGTTGCAGCCGTTAATGTCGGTAATAGTTACTAAATATTTGCCTGCTTCGGTAACTTCAAGTGTCTGCTCCTCCGAGTCGTCGCTCCATAAATAGCCGGTAAAACCTGCTCCTGCATCTAATATTGTCGATTCATCATATGTAAACACATCATCGCCAAGGTTAACAAGATAAGATCCAATTTTAAAGTTGCCCTCTAAGCTATTGTTATCGGTAACCACTTCGTTTTCCATTGTAACCATACATGTAATTGTGTAATTACCGATATCGGTAACTGCAAACGGTGTTGTAAATGTGTAAGGCAATGTGGCTGCCGAGGTAAATGTGTCGGTTAAGGTTACCGTTTCGGAAACTATATTACCGGCAAAGTTATATTCGGCGGTTATTTTGTCGCCAGCTTTAAGGGTGTCGGTGCTATGTAGTTTTATGCTTATTGTTGGTGTGTTGCTTGCTGTTACCTCGCAGTTGTTAAGTCCGTAAATAGAATCAACACCGATATCATATGTAAATACATTTACCGAATCAGAATCAAAACATCCATAAGAGTTGGTTACTGTAACAAAATATTTTTCTGAGTATGTTTTTGATACATTGTAATATCTATCACCTAAACCATCATTCCATGTATATGTGGTATGATTTTCGCCACCGTCTATTATTACCGTATCGGCTTTAGTTGTATAAATATCCTCGCCAAGTTCAACTACCGGGGTTTCAAACTCATATATTATTTTTGTGGCTGTATCATTTTCATAAAAATGATCGCGGTTCCATTTTGAACAAAGATTCATTGTATAGGTTTGGGTGTTATCAAATTCAATATCTTCAAAAATAATAATATTTGTAGAGGTCTCCGGTTCTAAATCAGAGTTTAATGTATGTTCTAACTCAACCCAATTGCCGTTGTTTATATTATAATAAAACAGCATTTTTGTTCCGGTAGGAATATCATCGTACCCAAAGTTTTGCAATGTAAATCTTATTCGGTTTGTTCCAACTAAATCACAATTGCCTGATGGTGTTAAAATTTCTGTTACACCAATGTCGTATGATACTATCCGTACTGTATCAGAGGAGTTAGAGCAGCCATGTTCGTCATCTACATCAACATAATATTTTAATGATTTGTTTGATTGAACATAAAAATATCTGTCTGTTGAATTATCTTGCCATTCATATGTAATATACTTGTCTTCTGCATCAAATATAACTGTGTCGGCTCGTTTTGTAACAATTGAGTCGGGGCCTATATCAACAGGATAAACTCCCCAAGTATTAATTTTTTCAGATAGTTTATTGTCTGTTGTTATTATGTCTAATTCAGGGAAAATCTCAATTTTTACATCATATTCTTTTGGTTCGCTCATATCAAAATTGGGGGTAAAAGTATAGCTGATATCAGAAAAAGCCGCCAGTTCTTCAGATAAAACAATTGTATCCATTTTTGTTGAATTATCAACGGTTATTTCAGCCAATAGTTCATAATTAATAGGATAGATATTGGGGCTATTGTTTTTTATTACTACTGTAATATTTTCGGTTGCCAATAATGTACATGAGTTAACGGGTGATGTTATTGTGTCAACAACCCAATTGTCGGCAACAACATGTACTGTATCGCTTGCTGTGCCGCATGAGTTTGTATCGGCAACCTCAACAAAATATTTGTAGGTTAAATTGTTTGTTAAATGAAAAATAGAATCAGTTGAGCTATCGTGCCAATTATAACTCTCAAAATAGTCAGAATATGCATTCAGGCTATCTATTTCGTTTAGTGCATCAACTGTAAATACGGTATCTTGTCCAATTTCTACTTCGGGCAACGGGAATATGTAAATCGGCATTTCGGTTGTGTCGTTGCTATAATCTAAATCGGCATAAATAACGCTAAACACTTTTAATACATAATTGCCCGAGTCTGGAAATACCGGTGGTGTAACAAAAGTAAATACTCTTGATTCAAATTGAGCCATAGTGCCTCCTCCAACTGCAAACAACTCGGTGTAGGCTTCGCCACCATCAAATTGGTATCCAACCTCAAGTTTATCGGTATTTATATATGTTGTATCGGCCGAGTAATTCATTACAGTAAACTGAAGGTATTGTTTTGTTTGTTTATTAATACAGGTGTCGATAGTACCAATAGCAGCAGTAACACCAAGGTCAGATATTGACCATATTACTTTAATAGTGTCTATGGCTATACAACTGGAATCGTTTGTTATTTTAACCGAAAAATCAATATCTTCAACACCGCCGGGGAATGCCGGAACAGGGAATGTGTCGTTGACGTGAGTGGTATCGTTATAATGATTTGTCCATACATAATTAATAAAATTGGTATCAACTGTAAGTATCTCGTTTTCGGGTACTAATGTACCAATATCGGGTCCTAAGGTAAAATACGGTTCGCCATATACCCAAACTGTATCAATTAATGTGTCATTATAAACATTTTCAACATAAAAGGCTGTATCTATTGGTATATGCGTATAAGCAATAAAATCGTAACCTTTTTTGTCAAACATATCAAGCGAATCTGTAAACTGTAATTGAACCATATCATTAATAGCCAATGGGTTGGTTAAATTAAATGTGTCTGTTAATACAGTTTCGCCGTTATAGTCAAGGCTAACATATATTGGGTCTGATGATTTTATTGTGCGAATACCGTAGTTTTTTACGGCAATTTTAATATGTTGCGTTTTACTAAGGCTGCAACTGTTTGTTGGCAATGCTATTGCTGTAACACCGGCATCGGTTGGTGCATCATAAATACTAATATCATCAATTGCAAAACCCGCATCGGTAATGGTGTTATTTGATGTAAACAGTATTTTAAATTTAACACCGTTTTTGTTTGCAACGGCATTGGGCAGTATTTGACGGGTTAAAAACCAACCGGCGTCAACTGTATCCCAGCCTGCGGTACCAAGTGCTGTAATGTTTGTGTTGTTGTACCAATCCCAGTCAAAACTATGTGTTATTTCGGTTGGTATAAACACCCATGTATCTCCTTCGTTTAATGAATAGTACAATGCCATTCCATCGTTATCTTTTTCGGCATCGGCCCAAAGCATACATTCAAAAATGGGTTTGTCAATATTGGTAAAGTCAAAACATGGGCTAACAAGCCACGAGCTATCGTTATTTGGGTAATTGCCACCTAAGTTAGTTGCCCAGCAGTTTGCGCCCGAATATGCATTTTCAATAATAGTATCGGTTGGTTCGCCATATTCCCATGTTTCATTTTTACCTAAAGAACGCCAAAAGTCGTCACTGCTTTCAAAATTTTGCGAATATGGCAAGGTATATGTTGGCGTTATAAATAGTGTAGTATCCAGCATATCGTTTCTAGTATCTTCGTCGCCCGGATAAAAGGTTTTAACAAGTATATTGTGGTATCCGGGCTCGGTTAAATCAATAAGTTGGGTAAAAATGTGATGTACTGTATCATCTCGTGGTATTACTCTAAATATGGTATCCTTTATCCATGAGTTGCCTCCATCTGTTGAGTAACCAACCGGAACAGTATCGTTTGTTGGTGAGTAGCCGTAGTTTTGAATTGCAATTTCAAGAGGTTCAGGGGCAATATGTCCACAGCCTTCTTGTGGCGACAGTAAGGAAACAAAGCCAGCATCGTCGTCAATAAATGTTCCAGTAATGGCAAAGTTGTCTATATTCCAGCCCGAGTATGAGTAAGCACCAGTAGGACCTACAACATATCTAAACAAAAGGTTTTTTTGCCTATCGGCAACGTTGCCTAAGCCTACCGATTTATAGCTAAATTTAGTTTCGAGATAAAAAAATTCGTTTTTCCATATGTTCGACCATGAATTGCCTCCATCTAAACTAACTTCAATTGAAACGTTGTCATCGCTTTTTGCATTTAACCATCTGTAAAAACCTAACCGTATGTTTTTATAGTATTTTGCATTTAAAATTGTATCGGTTTCTGCAATATCGCTATTTTCTGCAATATTTAATTCGTATGCTCCTTTATGGTCACCTAATCCTGTTAAATCACTTCCAAGTACGTTTTTGCCGCTAAAGGCATAGGTTGGGTCGGGGTTTCCTCTTGTGTGCCCTGTACATTCTTTTGGTTTGCCCACTTCAAATTCGCCTGACAGTATCCAAAAGTTTTCTCCTTCAAAATTATCAAAAAACAGTGATTTGTTTATTTTACGGTTGCCATATGGGTTAAGCTCAAGGTCGGAATAATAGTTGTTGTTTATTTTTATATTGTTTACTAATATTTTTGCATCTACAATTTTACCTTTAAACTTGTTTGTTTCATCAACAGGTATATCGTATGCAACCCAAATATATGTATTGCCAAATGGCAAATCGTAACCAATACTATTAAAAATTGCTTTGCCATTTTCAAAGGTTGATGCTGTACCAATTTGTACGGTATCGTAGAAATTGATTGATTTAGTGGCAAAAAGTTTTACACCATTATCGGCAACAACATACTCTGCATCATCTAATGCATCAACAACTAATGAGTCTAAGTTAAGTACACCGTCGTTTCCCTTTACTGTAAACTTTAGCCTTAAAATTGGGTTATTTGATGAGCTTGTGGGAATAACATCTTGCGATGCCTGTACTGCTGAAATAGCATCCAAATATTTTGGTATTACCCCTGTTTCAATAAGTTGTATATCGTCAATACATAATCCATGTTCGTTATCACCAAATCTAGCTTCAAAAGCCAATTGTACCGAAGTGTAATTTACACTATCGGGTATAAGTACAACTTGTTTTTCCCATCCATCAATAGCTTCGTTATACTCTTTGAGCTTAACCCATTGGTTGCCAATTTCTGACGAGCGGTAGTATAAACTCATTTTTGAATTGCCTGTGCCCCAAGGGTCCTCAAAGTAGTATTGCGATAGGTAAAAAGTAAGCTCAGGTTTAATGGCAAATTCCAAATTAAATTCGGATGTTATTAGTTTTGTTATATTTGCACTTCCATCATCTCTAAAAAATGCTGCATTGTAGCTGCCTGCATGGGCTGAATTTGGCGGATGGGCTGAATTTCCAGTTCCATCTGCAATTTTCCATTTCCACGTTTGGGCAACATATTCTTGTGTCCATTTATTTAAGTTGCCGCTTTCAAAATCATCTTCAAAATAAATGGTTTGGCTATTTGCAACAATACTAAAAGCAAATAAAAAAGATATTAATGGAATAATATATAATTTTTTCATAATTGTTGGTTTATTAAATTTTGGGATTTAATATAATATAAAACATTATTACAAATTCATAGACTAACAAATTTACGTAAATTAAATATATATGTTTATGTTTATTTTATGAAATGTGGTTTTTATGGTGTTAAAATATATTTTTTTAAATATTGTGATATGTGGTTGTTTTGTTCCCATTGCAAAGGCGATGCATGCATCATCTCTACAATGGTAAACCATATTATCACGTTCCATTATTATTAAACCTGTCATTATCCCAATTTAATGGGTTGTTTTCAATATATTCTGATATGCGTAAAAATTCACCATCATCCCGAATAATATGGTCGTAAAAACGCAATTGCCATTCAAATTCGAATCCTAAACGATGTGCATGTTTTGTAATTGCCTTTATTCGTGCACCTGGCTTACTACGCAGCCAAGTAGATTCATGGCTATTAATAGAATAAACATGTGGATTTAAGGTAATACCTAAAAAACCAAAATAAAAATCTATTACAGTTCCCCCGCTGCCGCACGATTGTATCGTGTGGTAATTACTTAACAACAAAAACATTATT
>CBDUWQ010000109.1:0-12253 GCA_965370965.1 uncultured Bacteroidales bacterium | reverse complement strand
TTAGTGTTTAATTATTATTATAGAATACTTAACCATTAAGGCATTAAGGAACATTGAGAAAATCTTAACTAACCTTAACTTTTTAATGGTGAAAAATTAGTGTTTAATTATTATTATAGAATACTTAACCATTAAGGCATTAAGGAACATTAAGAAAACCTTAACTAACCTTAACTTATTAATGGTAAAAAAAAATAAAATAAATCATGAATAAATTCAAAGTTGAAGGCGGACATAAATTAACGGGTGAAATTACCCCACAAGGTGCTAAAAATGAGGCATTGCAAATACTATGTGCCGTGCTACTAACACAACATGAGGTAACCGTAAAAAACATACCCAACATTCGCGATGTAAACACACTTATTGATATAATTGCAGAAATGGGTGTTGCTGTTACCAAACTGAATGAGCACGACTATAAATTCAAATCTGATAATATTAATTTGGAGTATTTACATTCAAAAGAATTTGTTCAAAAAACAGCTCGTATCCGTGGTTCGGTAATGCTTGTTGGTCCATTGGTTGCCCGTTTTGGAAAAGCATACATACCCAAGCCCGGTGGCGACAAAATTGGCAGGCGCAGGTTAGACACCCATTTTATTGGTCTTCAAAATTTAGGTGCTGAATTTAATTACGACCCCGATGGCAAATTTTACAAAGTTGAGGGAAAAAACCTAAAAGGCACTTATATGCTTTTAGACGAAGCATCGGTAACAGGAACTGCCAATATTATAATGACTGCTGTTTTGGCAAAAGGGACTACTACAATTTATAATGCAGCCTGCGAACCCTATATTCAGCAACTATGTAAAATGCTAAATTCAATGGGGGCTAAAATATCGGGCATTAGTTCAAATTTGTTAACCATTAATGGAGTTAATGAGCTAAACGGCTGTACGCACACAATACTCCCCGATATGATAGAGATAGGCAGCTTTATTGGGCTGGCTGCAATGACAGGTTCCGATCTAACCATAAAAAACGTATCATATAATAACTTGGGGTTAATACCAAAAGCTTTTAAGAGGCTGGGCATTAAACTTGAAGTAAAAAACGACTGTATAATTATACCCGCCCAAAATAGTTATGAAATTGAGACTTTTATTGATGGCTCAATAATGACAATTGACGATGCACCATGGCCCGGTTTAACACCCGACTTATTGAGTGTGCTGCTTGTAACCGCCACCCAATCGAAAGGCAGCATACTGTTTCACCAAAAAATGTTTGAAAGCCGTTTGTTTTTTGTCGATAAATTAATTGATATGGGCGCACAGATAATTCTTTGCGACCCACACAGGGCTACGGTTATTGGGCTAAATAAGGCTCAGGTTTTAAGAGGAATTAATATGACCAGCCCCGACATAAGAGCTGGAATGGCATTGCTAATTGCATCACTATCGGCAAAGGGTACTTCAATAATTGACAATATTGACCAAATTGATCGTGGTTACGAACGTATTGATGAAAGGCTAAATGCATTGGGTGCAAAAATTACTAGAATTTAATATAGTCATTTAGTGGTCATTAAATATGACGCGTAGCAAATGACGACGAAGCAATCTGACTCTTCACTTCTACATTTTCATACTGTCATTATGTCTATTTTGTTTTATTGGCAAATAATTTGATTTGGCATAAGCTAAATTAAATATATTGAAGTAATGGCAAATAAGGATAATACAAAAGATGTTGTTAATGAGGTAGATGAAAAACAACAGATAGATGAAAATAATAAAACCAGTTCAGAAGATAAGGTAGGAAACAAAAAAAAGACTGCCAAAAAAGACAATAAAAAATCTGACAAAAAGGACAATAAAAAGAAAAAAGCATCGGCTTTATCTGAATTAGAAAAAATAAACAAGGAACTTGAAGAGTGGCGTTATAAAACAAGCGAAATAAATGACAAATATTTACGTCTGTCTGCCGAATTTGATAATTACCGAAAAAGGACTCTTAAGGAAAAAACCGATTTGCTTAAAACAGCAGGAGGAGATGTACTTGCCGATATATTACCCGTAATTGACGATTTTGAGAGAGCCATGCTGTCGATAGAAAAAGCCGATAGTATTAAAGCAGTAAAAGATGGGGTTGACTTAATTTATAATAAATTTAAAGACTTTTTAAAAGCCAAAGGCATTGTTGAGATTGAAGCCATGCATCAAGAGTTTGATACTGACCTGCATGAAGCTTTAACAAAAATTCCTGCTCCCAATAAAAAACTAAAAGGCAAAGTAGTTGATATTATTCAAAAAGGTTATAAAATTGAAGATAAGGTAATTAGATATACCCAAGTGGTTGTTGGCGAATAAGGTGTACCTGTAAATCCTACTTCTACATAGAGAATATAGTGCATTTTAACAAATTTTGACATTAAAAATATTTTTGACTGAAACCTAAATTGAGCGATTATTAACCCTGTGAAATCAAAACTTTGCTAATTTCTACAGGGTAAACTTTTAAAAACCCCCTGACTACCTAACAGACAGGCAATCATTTGATTTAGATAAATAAAATAAGCACATGGCTAAAAGAGATTATTACGAAGTATTAGGGGTATCAAAAAGCGCAGCAGCAGATGAAATTAAAAAGGCATATCGCAAAAAAGCTTTAAGGTATCACCCAGACAAGAACCCTGATGACAAAGGGGCAGAAGAAAAATTTAAAGAAGCTGCTGAAGCTTACGAAGTGCTTAGCCATGCTGACAAAAAACAGCGATATGACCAATTTGGACATGCAGGTGTTGGAGGAGCTGCCGGTGGCGGTTTTGGCGGCGGTGGCATGACCATGGATGATATATTTTCGTCGTTTGGAGATGTTTTTGGCGGATTTGGAGGCGGATTTGGAGGCTTTAGCGGTGGAGGCCGTAGCCGTCAGCGAGTAAACAAAGGCTCTAGCCTACGGGTTAAGGTTACACTTACCCTTGCAGACATAGCCAATGGTGTTACCAAAAAAATTAAAGTTAATAAATATGCAGCTTGCGGTAATTGCGGTGGAACAGGCGCAAAAGATACCCATTCATACTCAAACTGCTCAACTTGTGGCGGTAGTGGCCAAGTTACCCGTATTTCAAACACCTTCCTTGGGCAAATGCAATCAACATCAATATGCCCAAGCTGTAATGGCGAAGGAAAAATAATAACCCACAAATGTACATCATGTGCCGGCGAAGGTGTTGTGCGCAAAGAGGAGGTTGTTTCAATAAATATACCTGCCGGTGTAGCCGAAGGGATGCAGTTATCGGTTAGCGGCAAAGGAAATGCTGCCCGCAGAGGTGGAATAAATGGCGACTTGCTTGTTGTTATTATGGAAAATGAGCACCCTGAACTAATTAGAGATGGCAATGATTTGATTTACAATCTGTTCTTATCATTCCCTGATGCAGTTATGGGTACTACTACCGAAATACCAACAGTTGACGGAAAAGTTAAAATTAAAATTGATGCAGGCTCGCAATCGGGTAAAATACTCCGTCTGCGCGGAAAAGGTATTCCTGAAATTAATGGATACGGCAAAGGCGATTTATTGGTAAATATACAAGTTTGGACACCACAAAAAATTACCAAAGAGGAGTCAAAAATACTTGAAAAACTAAAAAACTCTGAAAGCTTTATTCCAAAACCCGACAAAAAAGACAAAACCATTTTTGAACGTATGAGAAACTATTTTGAATAAAAAGAGTATGTTCTACTATTATTCTATTGGAAATAGTAACATGAAAATTTACTGCTGCTTTTATTGAATATTTATTCAATTGTTATTCAATTATCAATAATGACAGCGCATCGAATAACAAAAAAAAATAAGCATATTAACTTTTACTATATTTGTGGTAGTACCATCAATTAGCAGGTCTGGTATTACCGTTAATTCACCTTATTACATTAGCTCTGCATGTATATATATTACAATATAGTAGTTATAATATGTAATATCAAGCATTATATTTATCTGATATATAGGTAGTTACATAGCTTATGCTTGTAGTTGCCTATTTATAAAGGTTTGTAAGCTAATTTATTTACAAAATTGCTTTGTAAATTGTAAATAACTTGTTTTTATGGTGTAATTTTAAAGTGTAACCTAAATTACTAAACAGTTTTTGAACCGGTTACTACCTTTCCTTTCCATTTTCCCGAAAGGTAATAAATAAATGCACCTGCAAGCCCTGTTGCCCATGCTAAAGGTATTGACCACCATATGCCTGTTTCGCCATAATGTTGCGATAAAAAATATGCCAAGGGTACGCGTATAAGCCATAATGAAAAAACACTTATAAACATTGGTATTAGCGTAGCTCCCGCCCCCCTTAAAAAACCATACATTACAAACATTAATATAAAGAAAATGTAAAATACATTTACAATAGTAAGGTACTCGGCACCAATCCGCACCACCTCGGCATCGTTATTAAACAAACTAACCAAAGGCTGCCTAAAAATTATAATTATAGTTGTAATAACAACATAAAAAACTGATGCCATAATAACAGTAGCAATAAGACCTTTTTTTACCCTAAACTCTTTTCCTGCACCAAGGTTTTGTCCTGTAAAAGTAGCCAAAGCAGCACTAAAAACCATTGCCGGCAACGCTGCAAACGAGTCAATACGCCCACCAATACTATAGGCAGCAATTACATCAATACCAAAAGTATTTACAATTCCCATTAAAGCCATCATGCCAAGTGCAACAAAAGTTTGTTGTAAACCCGACGGCAAACCTATGCGTACGCCCTGCTTAAAAATTTTATAATCAAACATCATTGCTTTTTTTCTAAAACTTATTATGGCGTGTGTTTTATTAAGATAAATAACGGCAGTAATAAAAGCCCCTGCTTGCGATATAATTGTAGCCCATGCCGCACCGGCAATACCCCAGTTAAACACCATTATAAAAAGCAAATCGAGACCAACATTTACAACGGTTGATAATATTAAAAAATATAGAGGCGTTTTTGAATCGCCCAACCCACGCAACACCGCACTAGTAGCATTGTATCCAAACATGGCTATTATTCCGCCAAGGTAAATATTTAAATATGTTGTGGCTTCGGGCATTAGGTTTTCAGGCAATTCCAAAAACCTGAATATTGGTCCGCTTAACGAAATTCCTATAACGCTCATTACAATTGATAAAATGCCAAGCGAAATAAACATTGTGCCTATTGTGCTTTTTACTTTATCAATCTGTTTAGCACCAAAGTATTGCGAAATAACTATTCCAAAACCCGAACCAATTCCAATAATAAGGGCTATTAAAGCAAAAATTATGGGAAAAGATGAACCCACCGATGCCAGTGCATCTTTACCAAGAACATTGCCCACAATAATTGTGTCAACAACTTGGTAAAATTGCTGAAAAACATTTCCTAGAAGCATGGGCAACGCAAAACGGAATATCAATTTTGCCTCATTCCCAATAGTTAAATCTTTCATTATAAACCTATACAATTAAGGGAGTGCAAAGCTGTTTAAAATAAATCATGTAGGCAAGCTTTTATATTTTTTTCATATCTTTGAAACATATTAATCCTTAAAAAATAATAGCATGTTTATTTCAAAATTTAGACTTTTATTAGTAACAGTTTTTTTATTATTAACTGTTAGTGTTTTTTCGCAAAGCCGTATTTATACCGTAACAAGCGGCGAGTTGCTATTTCAATGGTCTGAAGTGTCGTTTACCGATGATTATATGATACAGTACCCAGACGATGAGTTAGTTAGCAATCCATTAAGGTTTACCCTATTTTTTCATGTTGGGCAATATATACATGTGGATTTCAACAATAATTTCGGTATTTTTTCAGGTGCAGCTATCCGTAATGTGGGTTTTATATCAGACGAAAGGCTTGATTTAAACGGCGATGGCATCACCCAAGATTTAAAGATAATTAGAAGGTCATATACAATTGGTGTACCCTTGGCCATTAAGTTAGGCTCATTTAAAAACCACACATATTTATTTGCTGGTGGCGAATATGAATTGGCTTTTGCATACAAAGAGAAGTATTGGCACTCGCACAACCGCTCAGGCACAAAAACAAAAACCACACAATGGTTTGGATCGCAAACGCCAACATTTATACCATCGGTATTTGCAGGGGTGCAATTTCCGGGCGGTATAAATATTAAGTTTAAATATTATTTGGAAAACTTTATAAATAATGAGTACACAAATCCTAACTACCGTGTTAGCGATTTAACACGCTACAAAAATGTTAATGTTATGTATGTTTCATTATCGTGGCAGTTTGATACCGGTAACCTTATTAAAAAGAGTCCCGGTAATGCAAATTCAAACTCAGATATATAATATTCCTATTTAGTGCCTTTCTCCCACCCTTTTGGGTTTTTCATATTAGCAGGCTGCCCTGTGGCTTCTAAAATATTCCACCACAGCTCGCCTGTTACATCAATTTTTTTGCGCTTAGCCACAACTTGTGGTATGGGTAGTAGTGTAAACTGATCGTTCCAGTTTCCCACAACAAAGTCGGTACAGCCTGCCATAGCGGCATGTACTGCATTTTGGGCTAAAAGGCTGCAAAACTTACTATCGTTGGCATTGGCAGGTGCACTGCGTATAATATAACTCGGGTCGATATATTTTAATGAAAAGCGAAAATTTTTGTTATTAAACTCCTCCGATATCTTCTCTTTTAAATATATGCCAATATCATTCTTCATAATATTACCCGATGCGTCCAACTCTTTTTTATGGTTATCAAAAAAGTGCTGCCCTGCTCCTTCTGCAACAACAATAACAGCATGTTGACGTTTTTCAAGCCTTTTTCTTAATGTTTTCAAAAAACCATGTGGCCCATATAAATCAAACTCCATTTCGGGAACCAGCACAAAATTAACCTCCTGAATTGACAAGGCCGCATAAGCTGCAATAAAGCCCGAATCACGACCCATAAGTTTTATCAACGCAATGCCGTTATATGCGCCTTCAGCCTCGTTATGGGCATATCTTATAACTTCGTTTGCTATGGTAAAAGCCGTCTCAAAACCAAAGCTTTTTTCAATCAAATTTATATCGTTATCAATAGTTTTTGGTATTCCGCCTATGGCAATCTTAAGTTTACGTTTTTCAATTTCTTGAGAAATAGCATGAGCACCACGCATTGTACCATCGCCACCTATACAAAAAAGTATATTCACATTCATTATCTCCAAGGTATCAACCATTTGCGCCACATCTTGTGTTCCGCGCGATGTGCCCAGTATTGTCCCTCCTGTTAAGTTAATCCCCCTAAGCGTTTGGGGTGTAAGTTCCAACACTTCGTGATTGTACTTTGATATTAAACCTTCAAACCCATATTTAAAACCCAACACCCTGCTAATACCATAACGGTAGTGCAACTGGTTTACAATACTCCGTATTACATCATTTAATCCGGGGCAAAGGCCACCACAGGTTACAATTCCAACTTTAGTTTTTGCAGGTTCAAAAAACAGACTACCATGCGGACCGGCCTTTTCAAACGAAATGGGCTCAACGCCTTCCGATACACTTTTTTTATAGCCTTCTAAAGTAGTATTATAAAGTATCCTGTCGGTTTCGCATATAAATTTGTAGGCCGGGCTATTTGACCGAGGCGTTTGTAGTAAAGGTGATTTTACATTTTTACTGCCAAGGGTTTTTATTAAAAAATCTTTCTGTTTCATTATGTCCTTTTATTTATCCTGATTAATTCATAAATTTTGCTATTTGGTTGGCAGCTATTGGTTATTAATATAGTGCAATTTGAATAATGCTTTTTAAATAAATAGTCTTTTTTAATTTAATATATTAATTTTCAATGGTATAAACTGCCTCAAAAATTAACGCCTGCATTTTGCAGGTTATAATTAAACCAGGGTAGTTAACCAGGATTATTCATCAAATTTTATGCGGATTAAAATGCAAGATACTAAAAATGTAGTACAATCAGTTAGTTAATGCCAATAGTCAACGCATCTAAAACCTTATAATCTTTTGCATAAATATCTTTATAAAACTGCAACTGCCCATTATTGGGATTTACGCCACAGGTAAGGTACAAAATATACAAAGGAATATGCTTTTTTAGGTTTACAATTTCAGGATAACCTTTACTAAGGTAAACCGATAATGGTTTATTATTTGCATCAAGATTATGCAGTATAACTTTTGACAACTTAATGGCATTTTGCACCCGAATACACCCATGGCTAAGTGCCCGGTAGTCTTTATTAAACAAGTACTTTGAGGGGGTATCATGTAAATAAATTGAATATGGGTTAGGAAACATAAATTTTACTTTCCCAAGAGCATTCCCAGAACCAGAACGTTGATATATTTTATAAGGAAAATTACTTTTTGTGTATTTGCTAAAATCAATTTCGTCAGTATTCTGTTCAACCCCGTTTAAACCCACAAACATATTACGTTTATGCAGGTAAGTGGAATCGCTTTTAATTTTGGGCAACATTTTTTTAAGTGCTATTGAATTTGGTATTGTCCAGCAAGGATTAAATACCAGATAATCAATTTTTGATTGAAATACCGGAGTTTCGTTTTTGCTTTTACCTACAATAAGCTTAGTAACAAAAATAGTTTTTGAATTAGTATTTAATTGCAACCGGTAAGCGGGTATATTTACTATCACTCCACTTTTATAAATTGAATTGGGCAGCCATCGGCAGCGTTCCATATTTACTTTTATTGCATTAATATACCTTTGTGCTGTCCGGTTTAAAAACTCATAAGTTCGTCTGCCCGGCTTGCCATCGGCATTTAACCCATGCGCTGTTTGAAATGTTTTAATTGCTTTTAGCAACTCATCATCAAACACCATATCCGATTTTTCATTGTTGCCAACCCCAAGTTTTTGCTTTAACTCTGACACATAATGGTTCGAATCATTTTTTATTAAAATAAAACCGGGGTATTTAATAGCTTTTTCATTATGCCTGCCACTCTTTTGCCCATAAAGCCTCTGCATCTCTTTTTTTAGCTCTCTATAAATATGTGCATCGGGCTCAAACCTATTCTCAATATTTAACACCCTGTTATTTTGTATTAACGATAATATAATGGAATCTTTTTGTGGCACATTTCTTTTGCTTAGAGTCCACCCCGAGTGAAATGTTTTTGGATTAAGTTTTCCGTAAAGCAGGTTATCGGTGTAAAGCAACACATTGCTTGTTAATAACAATTCCAAATTTGTTGATACTTCATCATTCTCAATATCTTTTGCCCATATTAAAAACAGGCTGTCAATTTTATTTACTTTATAACAATTTGTGTTAAATCCATGGTATCTGCTCCTTTTTAAAAGTTTAATGGCATTACTTATTAGCGAGTGGTTAATCCAAACAGGGTTATAACTATTTTGTATGTATAATGAATTTACCTTATTAAGCTGCTCTTTATTTAAAATACACATAGTATTATTTGGCTCAGAAAAACAAGCTTTTATATTATCCCTTACCTTATCTGTTGGATATGCTTTTTTTATTGGTTCAACAGTTTTTTCAATTGGGGTAATTATTGGTGTTTGTATAGCTTCCGATTTTGGGCTATAAGTAGTGCTACAGCCCGATATAAATAAAATTAAAAAAAAAATTAAAAACTTATAAGCCATACTGAATAATAATCTGTGTTTATGGTTGTTTCTTAAATCTGCAAAAGCACTATTTGTGTCCTCCAATTACTCAAACCCGTTTGCCTATGGCATTAGGGCAGGTTAACACATATTTTAATTCACTAAAATAGGTAAATTAATTACTAAAGTTTGCTTTTCCATTTTTGTAGGTTTTGAGAAGAGTGAAAAACAGCAATTATAACCACAACTTTATTATCGTTATCGGTTAGGCGTCAAGTAGTGCAGGATTAAACGCTCCCACTATCTCTGCCCGAAACAAAGTTAATTAAATGCAGCAAAATTACAACCTATCTAATTTGCTCGCATTACTTATTAGCCATTATTATGCGCTTTTTATACTAATTCTGCCTTTCTCAATCTTAGTTTCGGTTTATTCAATTTCTGTATTGATGTTGTAACTTGTTTTATAGTCTCTGATTGAAGATAAGTCGGAATTAATGCTTTTAAATTTATACTAAAAATCCGATGAATTATTACTAAATCTTTCATTGTAAACTGAGAAACTCCATTTATTAATTCGCTCATATAAGACTTTGGATGCCCTAAAAGAATTCCTAAATCCTGTTGTGTCATATCGAATTCTTTCAGCTTCTTACGAATACTTTCCTTTCGTTTGGTAATAAATTTTTGTTCGTAATTTATAATCACTTCTGCTTTTTCCAATTCCTCGATCTTGGATTCTGAAATATTCTCAAAATCCGACCATTCTCTTGATTCATATTCTACAATTAAATCCCTAAGTTTCTTTCGAATAGGTTTTAAATCAGGATTTTCATCTGCAATTAGCCTTACTTTACGTTCAAGTAAGGATGCTTTTTGTAAATCATATTCATTTTCCAATCGCTTGATGTTTTCAACCTCTTTTATATTTAATATATCTTTCATAACTTCTATTTTTTAATCCAACTATTTGCTTTCAACCACTTTCTTATCACGTTTTTATTATTCTTAAACGTTAATTCGTAATCATCATGATTACCCGCCCAAACAATTGTCGCCTCCCCACTTTCCTCAAACTCAATCATTATCAAGGTGCGATGAATGTTAATATTGAAAAAGTAGAATTCTCATCCATAAACACAATCTGCATCAGGTCTATTTTCTAACAGTTCATGTGGCTTTTTCCAATTACTTGTTTCAATTTCATCTATCAGTAGTTGAACAGATTTTATTAATTTTGAATTCCCTCTATTCTTACGAATTAGTTTTCCTAAAATATGTTTGTTCGTAATATTCAAATCAAATCGTTTTAAATCATTTCACGACAAAGTTAATGAATAGTTCTGATATATAAAGAACATTTTGACGAAACTCTCATAATTAAAATTGCCCACAACTAATCAGTATAGTAAAATGTAGCAATAATATGGATTACAGAAAATCTGTTTTATTCTTTGTGTTATACCAATTATAAAAAATCTTATGGTTTAAAATAGTTAGCCCTAAACTGCAACAATGCATCCTTAAATTCGGTAGCACTACTATAGCGTTGTTCAATTCCCAGTTTAAGTCTATGGTAAACCTCGTTTCGACTATAATGGTTTGGTGGCTTTTTAAAATGGTATTTGGCGGCTGCTTTTAGCAAAATATCCATCAGCTCTTTGGGTATAACTTTTTTTACTGCCAACGGAAATGATGTTTGTAAATTCATAAGTTTTACCGATATATTGCTTTGATAAACCGGCTCCTTCACTACCATCTCATAAATAAGCAGTGCAATATTATACAAATCAGAGTGAAAACTTGTAAGGTCGTTAAAACCCAGCACCTGCTCGGGCGGACTATAACTCAAAACAAATGGTCTTTTTGACCGCCCCGAAGCCAATGGCGGATTATCACCGGCTTTACGTGCCATTCCAAAATCAATTAACTGAAACTGAGGCCTTTTATAATATGGGATACGTGCACGGTTGCTTAAAAACAGCACATTGGCAGGTTTAATATCGGCATGTATAAAACCACGCATGTGCATAGCCTCAACAGCATCAAGCAATTGCAGTCCACACTCCAATGCCAGGCGTATCCTCTTTTTTTTCAGCAGCCTCCTGTATCGTATATAGTAACCAAGGTCAACATTTTGCACAAACTCCGAAATAAGATAATGACGCTCATCTTGATAAATATATTCAAAAGGGGCTAAAAGGTTGGGGTGTATTCCGTACCAATCAATCTCTTTTTTAAAATGTTCAACATCAAGTTGGTTGCGTGCCATTTCTGTAGGAAGCAGTTTTATAACTACTGCATTGCCATCGGACGACTCACCCTTAAATACCCTGCTAAACTTTGATACTTTGCGTAGGTACGATTTTGCAGCATTTGGATAAAAAATATAATCAATATTTTGTCCGTGAAGTACTATTTTTTTGCTTCTGTTTTTCATCTGTTTATTTTAACCACATAAGTCACACCTGCATAGTTGGCAAACAGGTAAGAACACTTAAGAGTTTGTTAGTTTTATAATCATCCCTCGTGTATGTTAAAATTGCTTATCATGTTCGTTTTATCTATTTAAAAATTGCCTTGAATCTACCTGCCTATACAGTTAGACAGGTAATCTAATAATAATACCTAAAAATCTAAAATGAAAATCTATTACAGTTCTGTATTGCACAATACTGCTAC
>CBDUWQ010000108.1:0-12259 GCA_965370965.1 uncultured Bacteroidales bacterium | reverse complement strand
ATAATCAATATGTTAACTGCTTTTTCAAAAAGTTTATGAATTATTCAGGCTAAATCCATACCTCTATCTTTTAAGGTTTGGATTTGTGTGATTGTATTGGTTGCTATATTACCCATCGGATTTTAATTATTTGATGACTAGTTACTATTTTGTTAATTTGTTTTGCAAGGTATTAATTTTATCGAGATTAAAACTTTTCAAATGAGGCTGTTTGGCTACAAAATCACGAATCTCTTGAACTTCATTTTGAGGGACAATAATGTCGGTGAGGTCATGATGGTCGAATGTTATGTACTCCATTAAACCATTGTGAATTTTACGGTTTTCTTTAAAATCCCACTCTTTTTTAGTTATAAAGGATTTTGCAAGTTGTTTTGGAGGAACATAACGCCATTCACGTTCATCATAGTATTTATGATTATTATTTTCGTAATCATTATGTTTGTAATGCCCTTTGTAAGGCTTCACATAACGGATGAGGTCGATGGTATTGTCAACAAAGTTCATCAAATCAATCATTAATTTTTCTTTTTTATGAACATTCACATTGAATTTTTCTTTTTTTAAATTCCCATATTCTTTATGTAATCTGATATTAAGTTTTTGTGTTGCTCTGACTAATTGTTCAAATATAAAAACGAGAATTGGATTCGACTGGGACATAAAAAACTGGAGTAATATTTTGCACCTCACCCCATTGTTTGGTCAAACCTAAAGCATATTTACCGTATATTTTGGCATGATTGCTTACAAGGTCTAAATGAATATCGCAAAAACTAGTCATGGGTATGCCAAATTCATCGGTAAGTTGCTCCTGAGATTCAGGCTTCATATCGAGTAAGTCTTCTAATAAGTCTATGTTATTGTTGTTATCAAATAATCCAAGCTTTTCTAAAGAATAGCGAGGCTTAAAACCATTTTGAATAATATTTAATAACCATTCCTTTTTAGGTGTATAATGGAAAAGTTGGTTTGTTGAAAGTGGGGTGTTTTGTTCCATAGAATTTGTTTAAAATTAGCTATTACATCTTCAAAATAAGTATTTATTCTCATCATTTAAGCACTAAATCAAAAGTTTCAATCAATTTACTCAATACCGGATTAATTTTAACCAATTGTGCTGTAATTCCAATAGGACTATTATCATATTCCAATCTCTTTATAGAAATAACAAGGTCTGCTACATCAGAACCATCAGGCAATTTAGCTTTTTCAATAGTAGAATCAACCTTAACCGTAAAACTTGTACCCTCTGCAAAGGCAGTCCACTTTTCGTATGCCTTACCCTTATCAGGAAAAAGTGGATAAGTAAAACTATGTCTACTAATTTTCATAATTTCAGCCTTACTTTCAGTATTTTTTTCAGATAATCGTATAAACGAAATAAAAAACTTTACTTTTAGTAGTATATTATTATACTATTGTTACATTTGTGGCATATTATTGATTAAACCTAAATGCTGCAATAATGGATAAAACAATTGATAGCTTGATAGATATAGGATTAAACAGGCTTGAAGCAGAGGTATATATTTATTTGCTAAATAACCCCGGGCAAACAGCCTATAAAATTGGCAAGCAGCTAAACAAAGCAACAGCAAATGTTTATAAGGCTATTGACCAACTGCTCAGTAATGGGGCGGTATTGGTTGAAGACAATAAAAACAAACAGTGCGTTGCCGTACCACCCAACGAGTTTTTTTCGCAATACAGACTAAGGCTAAAAAAACAGACAGAGCTGGCCGAAAAGCATCTGCAAAATTTACATGTAGAATATTCTGATGAAAAAAGCTATTCTATAGGAGCCTCATCAATGGTGTTTGAAAGGTTTAAGCAAATGATGCAAAGGTGCACAACAATTGCCGTTGTTGACGCTTTTCCGAAAACATTACAGCAGGTAAAAACTATTATAGAAGAAACAGCTAAAAGAGGAGTTGATATACATGTTGAAGCATATAGCCCCATTAAAATAGAAGGGGCACGCGTTACTATTGCCCAAATGGGAAAACAGTCGTTAGACCACTGGAACAGCCAACAACTAAACTTAGTAATTGACGGCAGCGAGCACCTAACTGCCCTGTTCGATAATTCACTTGAGCAGTTAAAACAGGCAACATGGAGCAACAATACATACCTATCGTGCCTATTGCATGCCGGCATGATGCGCGAACAAGGCTTTTTGCAGGTTATGCAGGCAATTGAAAAACCCAACGCCATAAAAAAAATAAAGGGCATTATCGACAACCAAAAATTCTTTTTTAACAGCAAAATTCCCGGCTTTGATAAACTTACAACAAATAATACCTAAGCTGAACAAGTCAGAAAAGAGATTGAGTAGAATTTATTATAGTTGAAGAAACAGATTAACCAATATCATTAAATCATTTCAATCTATTAGCTTTTTTTTAATAAAATATCTTGCCAAAATTTATGCTGAGCTTATTCGAAGCAAACACACGAATATAATTGATAAAATACTAAAAACTAACTACTATGAACAAGATTAAAAATTCACCACTATTAAGCATTTTATTTGCCATAGGTATTTCGGCAGCAATACTTTTTGCAGCACAAAAAGCCAATGGCCTATTAAGCAATTTTACACAGTCAATAACCGGCGATAGTTTTTATTTTAAAAATGTACTTTTCAAACTGATTTTACTTGTTTTTACACTTGCCGCCTATGCCATTATAAATAAAGGCTCATTAAAAGGTTTAGGATTTAAAAAAGCAGAACCCTACCGCTTTGGAAAGCTTTTGCTACACACGGTTTTATTTACAATTGGCAGTTTAATAGTTGGCAATATAATATTTAGGGGCATTTTGGGGCATCTGTTTCCGGTTGAAAGCACAGCGGGTTTTGATACGCCAACATCAATTATTCAATTAATATTAACGGTTTGGATATGGTCGTCGTTTGTTGAGGAGGTTTTTGTAAGGGGGCTTTTACAAGGGTTAATACAACATTTAAAACATATACGCTTTGGCAAACTGAGTATTCCGGTAATTATTAGCGGTCTGTTTTTTGGCGCTATGCACTCAATGCTATATTTTGCCGGTAAAGATATTTGGTTTGTTTGCACTATAGTGTTTTTTACAAGCTCTATTGGTATGCTTGCGGCATGGTATCGAGAAAAATACAATAGTTTGTTACCGGCATTTTATGTGCACTTTTTTGCCAATGTTATTGGAGGTATCCCCATAATAATAATGATTTTAACTAAATAGTGCTTGCACGAAAACTCTACAAAATTAGAAACGTTTCTTTTTGCGATATTTCTACATTTTTCAATCAGTTGATACACAGGCATCAACTAATCTCAAAAAATAGAAATATCATCAAAAATAATTCATTTCATAAAAATTGACAGTTTTCGTACAAGCACTAAATAGAGTTTGTCTATAAAATCCGACTTCTTCGTTATACTTGCGAAGTAAAACACCAATTTATTCACATATAATTATACTTTCATATATGTTCATGAGCTAAAGTTCTGCGTTATTTTTCTTTACCCAAAATATACACCCGTCGCAGCAGTAACATAATATATACAATAGTACCTAAAACCAATAAAACAGCAATAGGATAGGCAAGTGTTATCCACCATGGGGCTTTACTGCCAATATTCCACATTGCCCTAACCTCGGTTAATGATGGTTTGTTGGTAGGGATACCCGCCACTATCTGCTTTTTTACAATTGCATCTCCAAACTTATCGGTATCGGCAACTTTGGCAATTAGGTGTAATACCCCTGCGGTGTCGCCGGGTAAATTGGTGGGTAAATCAAACAAAACAACACCTTTACTATTTGTTAGCTTGTTATCTGAAAGCTTTAGGTTGCCAAAATAGCGAGCGGCAAAAATGGCAATTTCAACACCTTCAGCAGGTACTTGCTCTTCTTTAAGCTTACCCAAGGCTGTAACCTTAAATTGTTTTGCTTCTGCCAAATAATCTAATGCTAGTGTAATTGAGCTACCTGCAAAGGTTGATGCCTCAACCGATTTAGGCTGCGTATAATTTTTGTGAAACGACCGTATATAAGCTATTATATTCCATCTGTCGGTTGCCAATAATGTGTTTATAAAGGTTGGCATTGCACCGCGCCCCTCTTTTATTTTATAGTAAAAAGAGCCATCGGATTGAGTGCCAACTGTGTTTAAGTCTTTTGGCAATGGGTTAAGCTTAATCATATTATTTGCGCCAATATCGCCATGGCACGATTTACAATTCACTTGATATAAATCGTTTCCGGCTTTTACCATATTAGTTGTAAACATAGTCGGAGCTGTTACTCCATCTTTGTCTTGTGGAACATTCCAAGGGGTATCTTCTCCCAAAACAATCAGATTTAAAAAACCTAAAAGTATTATCATTAATGGTTTTATTGTTTTCATAATACACATGGTTATTTTTTTAAACAGTATTTTATAATGCCTTTTTATCTATTTCAGTATTTTCATAATGCAATAATTTCTCAGGCTCACTAATACCCTTTTCGTGGGCGGTTTCCCATATAGAAATAATAGGAAATATTTTTGCCAATACCGATATTATCATTAATGTTAACACAAATGCAGCAAGGGTTATTGAAATTTCAATAACTGTTGGCTTATAAAATAAAAAGTTGTCGGGAACATTTTGTATGGGCAAAAACGGGTGCTCCTGAGTTGGTATTACAATAATATACCGCTTTAGCCATGCACCAAGCACTACAAAAAAACTGATAAATGCCAAAGACCCCGGTTTTCTGAACCTTTTAAAAAACAATAATATAATAGGCAGCAGCAAGCCAATAAACTGGGTGCCCCAAAATAAAAATGCATGTTTACCTGCCAATAGCTCATGTATATGGCTATGATCATTAGGTGTTACTTTATAGCCAGGTACCAAAAATTCGTTTACATTAAAATACAGATAAACCAATGACACCAATACAAGCAGCTTACCTATTTTATCAAAGTGCTCATGGGTAATATAATCGTGCAATTTGTAGTTGTCTCTAAAAAAGTACATTGCTATTGCCAAAGCACCTACTCCGGCAACAAAAGCCCCTGTAACAAAATAGGGACCAAAAATTGTACTGTCCCAACCATTGCGCACCGTTGATGCAAACAACCACGATGTTACTGTATGGATACTCAATGCTACCGGTACAATTAGTATCGACATAATTTTTATTGCTCTGTGAAGAATATCGTATTGTTGCGGGCTGCCTTTCCAGTTAATGCTTAAAAAAGCATAGATTTTTTGTAGCCATTTTGGCAATAAAGGGTTACGTGCCAAAATTTTCAAATCGGGTATCAGCGGCAAATAAAGAAGTATTAAACTTATCAATACATAAACGGATACAACTGTAACATCCCAAATAATTGGCGATTGTACCCTGCCATGAATAAAAACGTTCAATAACCTTTCGGGACGTCCCATATCAAATACAATAACCAACCCGGCTACTGCGGCAAAACCAATGGCAATTATTTCGGCAATACGGGCAATTGGTGTAATCCATTTTACCCCGGCTAACCCCAACACAGCTGTAATAAGCATACCTATTAAACTGGCTGCAACAAAAAACACAAAGTTTGCTATATATAAACCCCACGAAACATAATCGCGGATGCCGGCAACCCCCAAACCATCGCGCAACTGTATATAATATGCATACAAAAACACCACAAGCAGCATGGTCAAAAATGCCATCCATGTATTGAAACTTCGGGTTAACCCAATAGGTTTAACCAAATCAGCAACTATTTTGCTAAATGATTTTTTTTGTTCTTCAATATTCAATTTTTGTTCCATAATATACTTAATGGGTTATAAGTAGTTTTCTTTATTTAACTCTTTTTCAGGAAATGGGAAAACCCTGTTTTTTGCCGGCAGATAATAAACCCTCGGTTTGGTTCCAAGCTCTTCCATTAAACGGTATCCGGCATTGTCTTTAAGCAATGAGCTTAGCCTAACCGTCTCTTTGGTAGTTCCGTTGGTTACGGCATCTTCGTTTTCGTCGCCAAAATAGTAAACCCCATTTGGGCATGCCGAAACACAATAGGGCAGTTCATTAATGCGCAAACGGTCGGCACTAAACAGGCATTTTGATATTGTCCCTTTAAGTTGAGGTACGTTTAACTCAATGTTGTATGCAATATCCTTTTCAAGCTTTTTAGCTTCATCGGTACTGCCATCAGCAATTAACTGTTTATATTTTGTAATATCTATTTCATATTCGCTGTTTTTTAAAGGCTCATTCCAATGAAAAACACGGGCACTGTACGGACAAGCCGCTATACAAAACCTGCATCCTATACAACGTTCATTATCAATAAGCACAATTCCATCGGGGCGTTTAAAAGTGGCATCAACCGGGCAAACCGAAACACATGCAGGGTTGTCGCAATGCTGACATGGTTTTGGCATAAAATAGGGTGCCGTATTCTCACTGTCCTTCATTTGCAAAACATTAATATGGTGCTGCTCAGGGCGCAAGTGGTGTGCACTTTGACAGGAATCCATACATTTGCGGGCATTTCGGCACTTTGCCAAATCAATAACCATAACCCAGCGTTTGCCATTAATGCCCTCTCTGCCTTGTAAAGTAAGGTTTGAATAATCGGGGGCATTATTTCCGAGGTTTCCCCCTTCTGCTCCAACCAATTTATGATCGGTTGTTAATGATTTAGTACCTTCTTCAGGTTTACTATTTTTGGTAAATCCGTATCCTGCAAACAAAGCACTACTGCCCATTACTGTACCTGAGGCAATTAACCCCATTTTTGTAAGAAATAATCGACGTGAAGTTTTACTGTTATTTGATTGATGTTTCATCTGTTTATAATTTTACATTTTACCTGTATGCCAATACAGGCAGGCTGTTTGGCAGGTAGGTATAATCATCGTCATGTGCCCGTCTTAAGGTAAACCTGAATTATTCGGGCAGACCTGCCTTGGCGGTAGGTGTAATAAATGATGATTTTACATAGCCTACTCCACTTTTTTTTTGCAGAGTTCGTTTCATACTGCTTTATATTTTTTTTACCAATAAGAAATTAAGAATAGTTAAGATGCATTTTGTTAATGTTCTTAATAATATTTTTAATAACAATCAATAGTTTGTTCGATATATTAAAATGAATAAAAACAGTATTTGTTCAAAAATCAATGCAATTTAGATTTGTTTTAAATAATTTGCAGATAATCTGTTTCTATAGTATTGATTTTATGGTTATTACAAACCATTTTTTATCGAAAGGAAAGTAAAGCATTGTCGCTAAGGACACTAACTTATTATATGGGTGCAATTTGCAAACCTTGCGGTTAAATCACTTATATTGCTTAAATACAGTATAATACTATATTCTTTACACACTATTTAATTACAATAACTTATTATAACATCAATGGATGCACATATTGCCTTGTTTTGTAATTTATACCATTTTAATATCAAAACTGCTGGTATAATGCCAATGTAAAAGCAATGTTGATATATGAATGCTAATGAAATATATCGGCAAATTTGCTTCACAATCGGTATTACTCTTTAAGCATTGCTTCTATTTTCTTTTTAAATGCTTTAAATTTCTCTTTATTAAAACCAATCTCGACAAAGCTTATATTGCCATTTTTATCAACAATATACATCGATGGGTATCCATTTATTTTGTATGCAATATCAACTTCGGGCTCTGTTAAAATAATATCATAGCTAATATTTCTTTTTTTCAAAAATTTATTCAAATTATTTAAGCTATGTGGCTGATTATCTACCGAGTTTAGTCCAAAAATCATTAAGCCTTGGCTTTTATATTGAGTATAAAGTTCCGATAGTGCAGGTATAGCTCTAATGCACGGTGGGCAGTGTGTGTACCAAAAATCGACAACAATAACACCTTTACCAATATAGTCTGATAGTTTGAAATTTTCTTCAGTACTCAGGTATTTTCCTTCAAATAGTGGAGCTTTTTCACCTATTTGTACCATCTTTTCAAGCCTTAAAATCTCTGAGTTTTCAACCCCAATCCCAACAGGGTTTTCCTTTAACACTTTTTTATGTTTCTCTTTTAAAACTTCAATATCAACATTATCAAACTCATAATCAGAAAAATACAACTCATTATAATATATATTATCAACGGTTTTTGATTTAAACATTGCCCACATAGGAACAAGTTTATTATTACAAATTACATACGTATATGTATTTGTTTTGCCCTCTTTATTTTCAGGAAAATCAATTTCTACCTTTGTGCATTGCTTTTCGTTATACACAGTATCGGTAATAGTAGTTTTATTTGCCGATGCAATTACCTGATTATGTAATACATCGGGATTCAAGAATACCTCAATCCAATCAACAGGCGAAATAAATTCCTCATTAAAATTTTTATATAAAGATGTTGTGTTTTTAGGGGGTATTGAAATATAAAAATTCCCTACATCATAAACCATGGTATATGGTCGGTAATAATTCTCTATCCAAACATATCCATTTCTTAATGAATCCTTTTTATCACGTACCGCCCAAAATTCATACGGTGTGAAGGTTGTATCGCTCCCGTCAGAATAATAAAACTGTTCGGCAACTTTATAGTGCAATGACTGTAAGTTGTTTGATTTATTAACAACTTTTGAGACAATACCCTCACTATTATTATTGCAATTTGTGAACAAAAACAGTATTGCCGATAATAAAATAAATTTATTCATAACTATTTTTTTTATATAATTGTTGATTAAATTCTAACCTGCATAATGCCTGTCTGACGACTAAGGCAGGCAGGAGTTAATTATTAGTTCATAATTATAATATATTTCAATGGCATTTATGATTTCGCTATCGCTCAATTGAGGTAGTTTATGCCATTGAAAATTAACACATTATATTTAAGCGTTATATTTATTTAAAAAACATCACTTAATTTACAACATGCAGATAATTAATAATTTGCTGCCAAATAGCAAGATTTATGAATTAATCAGTCTAAATATTCTTTGCAATAAAACGTCAAATATGAGGTTTTTGGGCAAGCACTAAATATTTTAAAACTATTAAAATTTACATTCTCTAAAGTAGTAAATTTATTCTAAAAAATATCTATGCCTATATTTCAATTACCAAAAGAGCCACTTTTTCCTCACCCCAGCGAGGCTTTTGATGATGGACTGCTGGCAGTTGGTGGCGACTTATCGCCTCGTAGATTGGTGGCAGCTTATGCCTCGGGCATTTTTCCGTGGTATGGCGATGGAGACCCTATTTTATGGTGGACACCCAACCCCCGCCTTGTTATGTTTCCTGAAAAGTTTAAGATCTCAAAAAGTTTAAAACAAACCCTTAAAAAAAGACCATTTGATATTAGGGTTGATTTTGCCTTTGAGGAGGTAATAAAAGGTTGTAAAAAAATACCCCGAAAAGAGCAGGATGGGACATGGATTACCGATGAAATGGCAACTGCATATATAAAAATGCACAAACTTGGCTTGGCTCACTCTATTGAAACATGGGAAGGCAATAAACTTGTGGGCGGTTTATACGGCTTATCGCTGGGTAATATTTTTTTTGGCGAAAGCATGTTCCATAAACGCAAAGATGCCAGTAAAATAGCATTTTACTATTTGTCGCAGTTAGCAATAAACTGGGGCTTCTCTATTATTGACTGTCAGGTGTCAAACCCACATTTAATCAGTTTGGGTGCCGAAGAAATACTGCGCGACAACTTTCTGGATATTCTTTCAAACTCAATTAATAAAAAGACCCGACAAGGTAAATGGGAGTTTGATTTTTTAAAAGTACCCTAACCTAATAGTAATAATAGCCGCAGGCTTCGACACATCGTTATCGTTATAAACAGGATTGTTAATACCATTATAAAATGGCCATGCTATACCAATACCTATTTTTACAAACGAACTGAAAAGTCGCTCATACTCAAGCGATGGGTTAAAGACAAAATACTCGTTGGCATATGATATTGCAGCATCTTCAATTAGTGTTGCTCCGCCCCACCCCATTTTAGCACTAAAAAACAATCCGTTTTTTTGATTAAGACGAGCAATATAGCCAAACCAAAGTCCACTATGCGACAGGTAAAACCGATGATTTATAAATGCAGGATCATCAGTTTTTACACCACTTGCAATTGCCTCACCATACCCACCAACAAAATAGCTGTGTTTAAAAATAAAGCCACCACCACCACCAAAGATAAGTGCGGAGTTTCCTTTTATTGAACCTACTTGGATATATGGACCGCCGAAGCCTCCAAAATCGGGGTACGATTCCTGCGCATGTATTGATGTTGCTGAAAATACTAAGCTTAGTAATAAAATAATATTTCTCATAATTCTGCGTTAAAGTAGTTTGTTATATAAACCATATATAGAAAATTTTTACGGCTGTAAATATTTTTTTAAATCACTAACATACTGTTCAAAAGCCAACAACCCATTTTCGGTAAGTTTAATGGTTGTTAAAGGGTAATTGTTTTTAAACGATTTTTGGACTCTAATATATTCCGCATCTTCTAATTTTTTTATCTGTACACTTATGTTACCGGCAGTTGCCTTTGTAGTTTCTTTAATCTCAACAAAATCCATTACCTTGTTTTTTATTAATAAAGAAACAATTGCCAACCTAAGTTGCGAGTGTAATATAGGATTTAAGTTGTTATACATAACATTTAGTTTTTAATGCTTTATTTTAGTTTGGTGTTAATTTTTTTAAGCATATAGCCCGGCACCAAATCGGATGCTACTATTGCTACTATAGTTAATAGCGACCAATACTCATAAGGTGTAAAAATACTTACAAAAGCCATAGCCATACAAATAAAACCTCCGATTATTAGCACCCTGAAATTTAACAATGCACCCGAAACAACAGTGCCAACTGCAATTTGAGATAAAATTATAAACAAGAGCCAACCACCTGCCTTTTCAGCCATAAAAAAGGCAACACCAAATATGGCAATAGAAATAATTATCCAAGTATAGCCCAAAGCCTTACCACTAATTGGTAATGATGCCTTGTCTTTTTTCTTTCCATAATAAATACCCGTATAAATACCTCCAAAAATCATTAAAAACCAAGGAAAATAATGATAATTGTAGAACTCTAACTTTAATAGAACAAATTGGGCTAATGCTGCAGCAACAACAAGCCAGCCCCAAAAACGATAAATAAAACCATTTTCGCCAAATCGCATTTTTTCTATCTCAATCATCTCTTGTATTACTACTAAACTTTCATTGGGTGTTAAATCTTTTGTTTCCATATTTTTTGTTTTTACAAATTCAATAAACTTCAAACATTTTAACAAAGATAAAGTAGTTTATTTTATAAACCTAATTATTTTTCAAAACAATTATTTATGAATTAAGTGAAGGGTTCAAAAACAACATCGGCATCTTTGGTAAACTTATTTTAAGTTTTTCACTAATGTGCATTTAATAATAAGTTTTCCGATTAAAATTTCATTTATTATATTAGCTTGCATTGTTCATAATTATTATATTTTCCAATATTTTCCGACCCCAAACACTCAGGGTGGGAGCAAATAATAGATAATGAAGGTTAACCCCTCCCGAATTTTCGGGATAGAAAAATAAAGCAGTAACAACAAAATTTATAATCAAGTGAAAAAACTTGTCCTGTTAATAACATCATTAACCTTTTTTATACAAGTATTAACTGCTTATGCCCAAAATATTGAAATTGACAGCTTAGAAAACCTATTACAACAAAACACAATAAACGATACCCAAAGAGTTGATTTATTAAATTCAACAGCATATAAATTGCGCAAATTTGATGTAAACAAAGTATTTAAATATGCCAAAGAGGCTGAGCAAATCTCCGACAGCTTGAATTATTTAAAAGGAAAAGCCGAGAGTATTCGTATAACAGGAATAGGTTACTATGAGATGTATGACTATACTAATGCTCTTCAATATTTTCAAAAATCATTATTATTAAACAAGAAGTTACATAATAAAAATGGTATTGCAAAAGCATATACAAATATTGGAAATGTTTATTACTACCAGAATGATTTTAATATAGCTCTGAATTTTTATCTAGCATCACTAATATTAAACAAAGAATTGAGCAACAAAAATGAGACTGCTTATTCGTTATACTGTATAGGATGGGCATATAAAGGGCTGCTTGATTATGACAAATTATATGAATATTTTCAGAAAGCTTTAACCTGAATAATTCATGCGTTTAGTTTTATGTAGCTGTAAGGCATCGGAAACCG
>CBDUWQ010000107.1:0-12274 GCA_965370965.1 uncultured Bacteroidales bacterium | reverse complement strand
TATTTTACAAACAACAGAATATCATATCATTAAAGCAAATGAGAAACTTGAGTTACTGATAATACCTTATACATTTACTTACAAGGTTATTATTGAAAAACAAGTTTTCCGCTTTGTGTTGTTTTATCAGTTTTTAGAATGTAAAAATATACTCCGAGAGCAGTATCAGGTTTCCAAATTACATTGTAATCGCCTGTTTTTTGTTTAGTATTTACCAAGGTTGCAATTTGCCTTCCTGCAATATCATAAACCGATAAATTAACTTTAGTTTGGTTATTAATATGATAGCTAATACTTATTTGTTTGTTAAACGGATTTGGATAGCATACCGGTTTATTTTTCTCGGTCATATTTATTGATACAGCAGGAACAGTACTAAAACTCAATGTTTTGGTTGTTGATATAGTATTATTGCCGGTTACAACAAATTCAATATCCCATGTATTTACCATATTGGGGCAAGTGCCTTGAAAAATACCATTATTTGAAATAAATAATCCAGCAGGAAAAGCTTGTGGTATCATTTTTAAGCTTGAATTACTTGGGTTTGATATTCCTGAAATATTAGAAATTAAACAGCTGCCTATACCGTTTGAAATGCCCGATGCCCAACTTAAGCCTTGTGATATATTATCGCCATAATAAAACTTTATTTCTCCGTTAGGAAAAATGGTTACAGCAACATCAATATTAGCAGACTGGTTTTCAAACAATGAAGTTTTCCACCTAAAGGTAGCATAAGTTGTATCACCTTCATAAAAAATGCCATCACCATCTTCGTTATAAAGCATTAAATCAGAGGCAAATACTGCAATTATTTTATTTGCAGATATGGCATCTTCAGTTCTTATATAATTAAATTCAGGTTTAAATACTATTGAGCCATCGGTTGAAATGTATATTTGATTATATAATTGTCCATAAAATGGAAAATTAAAATCTAATACTTTGCCGGCGTATCCATCATCGTTGTCTGTTGGTGTTAATTGCTCGTTATTAATATCAGGGTAAGCTTCAGATATGGTATTTTGGTTATATTTTTGCGATACAATCCAGTTGTAGGGTGATGTGCCTCCTGTGGCATTTAATTGGCACGAATATTCTTTTCCTGTTTCGCCGTTGGGCACAGAAGTTGTTGTAATTTCTGGTTTCTCAAAACCTATTTGGGTTACTATCGACATTAACGTTTCGGCATTATCGTTAATGGGAATATTATTTGAGGAACAAGTATATATATTATCAAGGTTGTCTTTTATTGAGTAATCGTAAATTTGTCCGCTGCCAAATGAATTTATATCATCTTCGTTTACTATTAAAAAGAATTTTGCAGCTTCGTTGCTATTAATGTAACTTAACAGTGGGCTTATATCAAGTGCAATTTTAATGGGTGTATCTACTCCATCGCCCCCCATTGGGTAGTATCCTCCTTGTTTTGAAAAAAGCGGAAATTTAAGGGTATGTTCAGGTTCTGCATCTGTAGTGTCAGTTGATATGCCGGCATAAATTGTTATTGTGCTTCTTAACGAGTGAGCTATATTTACATTCATTATTAACTGTGGGCTTTGCGAGCTTTTAACATGAATACCAAATACTTTGCTTGCATGAATACCTCCGTTTTCAACAGGTTCAGCCAATAATTTATACATTACGTAAGCTTTACCTTGGTTACCCCAATAATCGCCCCATGAGTTAACCATAAGCAAGGCACCTTTTTCCCAGTCTTTCATGTCAACAACACCATCGTTGTTAATGTCAACATCATTTGTAATACTTCCGTCGTTATTATAATCGTACTCTACATTATCGTCCCAGCCAATAAATGTCATTGCATGGTTAACTTCGTAACCCCAACTTAAAATTTTATCTCCATAAGGATTATCATACCCTTCATTGTTTATACCTGCTGAAAAATTCACAATACTTCCGTCAGATGCTCCCTCTAAATGGTCATACATCCAATATTTTAATATTTCTAATCCTTCGGGTGTACTTACATCAATAGCAAAATAGTCTTTAATTCTATTGTTCATACCCTCTTCATAATTTGAATACCCGCTCATCCAATGGGTAGGGTCAAAATTATGTGTTAAACCGCCATATGTTTCAATGGTAGGGCATCCGTTGGCTTTAATAATTCCCCAGCCATCGCCATAAAATGAGCCGTTAGCCTCATCACCACCGTTTAAAAAATTGTATGTATAATGTGTTGGATATTGATTTGCAGGTATATTGGCACTTGTTCCTCTTTCGCGATTCATTTCGTAAGTAAAATTGTATGCAATACCGCTTGCTTGTGAACAGCTTCCGCCTGTTTGCGAAAAAACAGGGCGAAAGTACTGTTTTGTGCTGTTGTCAAATATTGAGGGTAAAGCCTGCACTGCTTTTGTATATGTTTTAATAACAGGTATTTTGTTTAACTCTTCTGTGGTAGGAACTCTTAATCCGCCAACAATCCATGGTTGTCCGTTTTTGTCGGGATTAACGTTTTTTATTTGACCAATTGCTGCAAGCCCAATAAATAAATAAGTTGTAATTAGTAGTAGTTTATTCATAGTTAATATTTTTTTTGGAAAGGTAAACAATATTTGCAAAAATGGGGTATTCAATCACAACCTGTAGTGTGAATTGCAGTAAACCAAAATAAAGTGATGATTGCGTTTCTGTAACCCTACGAGGGTTTGAAACCCTTGTAGGGTTAATCAATATAATAGAAATTTAAAATTTTAAAGTAAGTGGATATGATACCCATATTAGAAAAAACTGCATTAATTACGTAAATAAATAATATAGCGTTATGTATCAGCTTTTAGTTTTGCATTATATTTATCGGTAAGTTCTTTTTCTTTTGTTTTGTCAATGGCAACAACCATTATTTTAAGTGGAAAACCTTCTTTTTCAATTACTAAATATGATTCAAGCAGCCACATATCTTTGTTGTGGTAAATAACTTTTTGTTTGCGTTTACTTTTGCCGTTTTTTATCAGGGTTTCCCAAAAATTTTTAAACTTTTGCTGCGAATCGCTATCCTGAGCAACAAAGGCCTCGTAATATTTGCCTTTCATATTTTTGGTAGTGCCACCATAAACAGTACTTAATAAAGGGGTAATATCTAAAATACGCCCTTCTTTATCAAGTTCGGCAATCATTGATGAACCTTTTACTGACTTAATGTATGATTTTTGTTCGTTCTGACGCTTATTGGCTTCTTCTTGGGTTGCTTGCATCTCTTCAAGGTTTTGACGCATCTCCTCTTCATGTTGAGCCAGTTCATCGGCCTGATATTGCGACTGTTGCAATAGTTTTTCAGTTCGTATGTTAGTTTTAACACTCGAAACTATTGATGCAATATTCTCACAAAGCTTTTCAATAAAATCAATTTGATACGATTGTATTTTGTCAAATGATAATAGCTCGATAACCCCATATGTAATCTTGTTTATATGCAAAGGTACAATCAAAAGGTTATTTGGTCGTTTGTCATCATGCATTCCGGGTGACATTATTACATAATGTTCAGGTATGTTTTCAATGTAAATTGTTTTATTCTCATCAGTGGCTCTTCCCAATAGTTCTTGCCCTTTTTCAAATATTTTGTTCATCATTATGGGCTTGCCATATGCAATTGCAGCTTTTAATTCAAATATATCATTGTTTGTATCCTCATCTTCAATTTGTTGATTAATGTATATTGCTACTTGAGATACTCCAATGTAGTCAACAATGTTTTGAGCAATGTTCATGGTAAACTTTTCCATATCGTCGTTATGTTGACGAATAACTTCACCAAATTTTGCCAACCCATGTGTTACCCAGTTTCGTTTTTCATCTTCAACTCGTTTTTCATCTTCGGACTTTTTTGCAACAATCAGACTTTTTTGCATTGCTATAAGCGATTGGCCTAATGCATCTTTCTTACCCAATAGCTTATAATCGGCATTCAAATCGCCTTTTCCTATTTGTTGAGCAAATTTTGCTGCCGAATTAAGCCTCTCAATAAGCTTATTCATCGCAAGAGCCATATCATTAATTTCGTCATTAAAAATAAAATCCAGCTTTTTGGTGTTGCTAATGTTACCCTGCGAAATATCTTGTAAAACGTGTGTTGTTTTTATAATTGGGTTTGAAATAGAAAGGGCTATTCCCAAAATAACAATTGTAATAATTATTAAGCCTATTATGCCTATAATTAATGCAAAGCGAACATTTTTATTCGCCTCTTTATATATTGTATCAAGGGGCACCGATATACAAAAAGACCAAGGGGTTTCTGTATTGCCAATTTTTATTGGTTTAAAAGAATAAAAGCTATTTTCTCCCGACAGGGGTTCTGTTGCTAAAAACTTTATTTTTTGACCATCTTTTACATTTTGTGCTATGTTATATTTTTTGTTAATATAGGGGGCGTAATAATTAAATGATTTACCAATATAAGCAGCATCGGGGTGCGATAAAAAATTACCGCTATTGGTAATTATATATACTTTTCCGTTGCCTAATATCCGAAGTTTTGAAAATTTTTGTTGAATATAGCTAATGGAGGCATTAATGCCTACTACTCCTAAAAACTTATTATTACTAATTATTGGCATTACCATATTTGTTTGTAACACCCTATTGTTTTTATTTTTTGTGTATGAGTAATAATAAGGTTCAATAATAATAGAGGTACGTGAGCTTTTAATTGGGCTATATACTTCATTCATTAAAATTTCAGATGAATCCATCTCAATAAAGTTACCTTGTAATATTGAGTCGCCTTGGCGATAGTAGATGCATTTAAAGTTGCCAATAGTATTAAAAGTATCTTTGTGTTGCTCGTCGTAACGATCAATACTATTTGGTTCCCATGTTGTCCAATTCGATAGATAATCGGGGTTCTTGTTTATAATATCTGACAGCATTTTTGTGAATAGCTCTCTACGGTTTTGCTCAGGAAACATATTGTAATTTGAAAAGGTTTGAGCCAATACCGAAACAGACTCCATATAGCTGTTGAGTTTTTGTTCAGCATCATTTGAAATTTCAGTTATTTTGGCATCAAGTACTTGTTGAGCACTTTTATAACTGTTTGATCGTAACTGAAATGCAATATAGCTTAATGCAGAAACGTAAACCACTATGGTAGTTCCTAAAATATATAAAAGCATTTTGCCATTTATACGAAGCTTAAATTTCATTTTATTGCTATTATTTGTGTACTGTAATTTTCAATAAATCCTTTAGCTCATCATAAGCAATTCCCCAATAGTTAAAAACATTTTTAACCATGTCAGGAATATCAGCCATGTTTTTTTGTTCTGACAGAAGTTTTTCAATTGCACGCAACTGATTATATACTTGTTTTAGCCCCAAATAACTCATTTTGGTTTTTAAACTGTTAATACGTGGTTTTAGTTTTTTGTAATTTCTTTTTTTCGCCAATTCTTCAATTTCAATTACTTGGGTTGGCAGTGTGTCGTAATACAGCTTTAATATATTGTATATTTTTGAAGGATTCTTTTTGTAAACCATTTTCAAATAAGTAAGGTCAATTACCTTTAGTTCATGATTAAGGTCAATTGACATACTTGATGAATCATTATTATCACTGCTGCCTTTGGTTTGGGTAATTCCGCCTTTAATTTGTTTAATTTTGCTTTCAGTTTTTTGTTCTTCAGTAATATCAATACCTACGCAAAGAATTTTTTGCACTAAACCATATTCATCTTTTATTGGTATAAATTTTTCAATAAACCAATAATCATCTTTGCCCGATTTTACATATTCCATTGATTCTTGAACCTGCCCATCTGACAAATTACTCCAAAATTCTTTTTGTTTGGCTTGTTCGGCTTCGTTCATAAAAAGATCGGCTTTATGTTGTTTGCCTATTATTTTGCCTTTTTGTGTTTTATGTATTTTAAGGTAATTATCATTTATATCTATTATTTTTCCTTTTGTATCATACTCTATAACCGGCATTATTTGATTAAATGCTCCTATTAGGCTATCCAATTCTGTTTCGCGTTTTGATGCCTCTTCCTGTGTAGCCTGCATCTCTTCCATGTTTTGACGCATTTCCTCCTCTTGCTGTTCAAGCTCTTCGGCTTGTTTTTGAGCCATGTCGAGTAGTTTTGCCGTACGCACATTGGTTTTTACCGTAGCAACTGTTGCAGCAATGGTTTCAGCAATACGCTCTACAAAACTTATTTGATGCTTATGAATATCATTAATTGATTCTATTTCAATAAGACCTATCAAAATTTGATTGCTAATTAAAGGGACAATTAAAATTGACCGGGGTATTGATTTTCCTAAACCACTTCCAATAATGTCATAATCAGTCGGTACGTCATTTATAAATATGGTCTCTTTTTCTAATAAGCACTGTCCGGTTAAACCATCATTATGAGTAATAAATTTTTTCTGATACTTGTTTTTGTTAAAGCCAATAAAAGAAATAAGCTCAAATTCTTTTTCATTAGCATCTGTTTTAACATAAATACCCCCCATATGGGCACTAAGGTACGTTGTTAATGTTTTTATTATATCATAGGTTAAATATTCCAAGGTGCGGTTATCAACCCGTAATATGGTATTAAAAATATTCATGCCTTGCGATGCCCATTCTAACTGGCGTTCCTCTTCTAAGCGCAAATCTTCCTCTTTTCTTGCTGTTTTTAAGCTATTGCGCATTTCAATAATAGCACTCCCCAAAACATCATTATCGCTAAGTTGTTTAAAATCGTAGTCAAAATTTCCTGATCCTATATTTTCGGCAAATTCGGTAACTTTATTTAACCCTTCGGTAACGGTATTTATCGATTGCGCCATTTCGCCTAATTCATCATTTGATTTAATGGGCAATTTGTTAATATTGTGTACATCGCCAATTGCCAGTTTGTTTAAAATATTACGTGTTCTAAAAATTGGGAATACAATATTTAAAGCAAATATAAAAACCACTAAAGCTAAAACAATTAAGCCTACAATAATAGAATTATTAAGCACGCCATAAATATTGTCAACCAGTGTTTTTATTTCAGTTACCGGTGCTGTAATTAGTATTGCCCATGGGGTATTTGTATTGCCAATTGTAAATGATGATAGAGTAAAATATGAGCTATCATTGCCAAATTTATCTTTTAACAGATAGTTGCTTGCGGTACCCGATTGTATGTGATCTAAAATATTAAACCTTCGGGATAGGAATGTATCTACAACCACAATATTTTTCCCGATTAGTGCTTTGTTGGGATGCGCAATAATGTCTCCATTAAATGAAAAAAGCATTATATCAAATGGATGTTCGGCATTAACTGAATCTATAAGTTTTTGAAAAAGGTCAAGTTTCATATCCATTCCAACCAAACCGGCAAACTTGCTATTAACATTTAAAGGGACAAACAGGCTCGTTTCAAGAATTTCATCAGTTTTTAAACCTGTATATGAAAAATAATACGGATCTGTTATTGCCTCTTCAGGCACCAGTTTATACATAAAATATATGCTTTCATAATTATCATCCTCTAAATCAAGAGAGTCTATTGCAAGTTTAATATTATTGTTATTGTCGCGATAATAAGAGCGGGCAACCCTTCCATGTGGTAAATCCCAGTCAGCATCGGTAAAGCGTAATTCCCACGAATCCCAAACTGATGTGTAATTAGGGTTGTTTATGAGCATGTTTTTTAAAACTTCATCAAATAAGGGGCGATATTCATTTGTTGATAATGCAAAATTCTCTTCTATAATATGTTTGTATGCCCTTACTTTATCAAAATCGTTTTCGAGGGTTGTTTTTATTATTGATGCATATTTTTTTGCCTGCGAGTCATTTGATTTCATTGTTTCGGTTAAGACTACCTTTTTAAAATTTTGTCTGATAATACGCAATGTGGTAAAAAACACAATAGCTGCAGCACTTATAATGAACAACAACATACGAATACTAAGTCTCAGCCTTATCTTCATACAATATTTTTTTTAAAAACAGACTTTTTTCTCAAAAGTAATAAACCAATGATATAAATATGCAGATTTTTTTTGGAAATGTCTTAAAAATCAAGTTAAAAAAGCTTTTTTAGCAACTTTTTACAGTATCATAAATTTTAGCCAAACATTGTTTGTTAACTAAAATTTTTTGAATCCTATAATTTCACGAACCTCTTTAATAGTTGTAATTGCGCTTTTACGAGCTTTTTCTGCTCCCATTTCGGCAATTCTGCTTAGGTATTTATCGTTTGATTTTATTTCATTGATTTTTTCGCGAATTGGAGAAGTAAATTTAATAACATCCTCGGCAAGTTGTTTTTTTAAATCGCCGTACCTTATTTCACAACTAGCATATTTTTCTTGAAAATATTCAAGTGTATCGTGTGTTGATACCTGTTGCATTATTGTAAATAAGTTTTTTATTGGCTCCGAAACTTCTTGGTTCATTTGTGTAGGACCGTTGTCGGTAACAGCACGCATTATTTTCTTTTTTATGCTTGCCGGTTCTTCAAATAAAAATATACCGTTGCCTTCTGATTTGCCCATCTTTCCCGATCCGTCTAATCCTGGAATTTTTATTAAATCATTGCCAAAGTTGAAAGGTGTAGGTTCCGGAAAATAGTTAATTTTATATAAATGGTTAAATCTTCGTGCAAATTTACGAGCCATTTCAAGGTTCTGCTCTTGGTCTTTGCCAACAGGCACTTTTGCTGCTTTATGTATAATAATATCAGCCGTCATTAGTACCGGATAGGTAAGTAGCCCGGCATTTACGTTTTCGGGCTGTGCCCTTATTTTATCTTTAAACGATGTGGTTCGCTCAAGTTCTCCAATATAGGCATTCATATTAAGCAAAAGGTACAGCTCGGCCACTTCTGGCACATCGCTTTGCACAAAAAGTGTGCTTTTTTCAGGGTCGAGCCCAGATGCCAGATACTCAGACAATACCTGCTTAACACTACCGTGCAAATCGCCCGGAGTAGGGTGTGTCGTTAATGAGTGATAATCGGCAATAAAAAAATAGCAGTTGTGTTCATCCTGCATCTTCACAAAGTTTTTAATTGCTCCAAAATAGTTTCCCAAATGTAAATTCCCCGTAGGCCTTATTCCACTAACTACTGTTTCCATTATGCTTATTTCAGTTATTTGTTATTTGTGCAAAGCTAAAAAAAATGGATTTGTTTTTTGCTTACACTTGCAATTATTTGTTGCAAATAATAAAAAACGACTGATTATTATTTGTTAACCAATAAAAACCTGTTATGTATTGCGAATACTGTTGTTTTGTTTATTAAAAAATTACTGATAATTTAGCCACGTTAAAAAACAAATTATAAACAGATGAAAAAGCTTATTTTATTTGCATTAGTGGTAATAGCAGTTATTAGCTGCAAGGAAATTAGAACCAATGCTGAAGTTGATGAGGAATTGATACGGAGCTATCTTGCCGAAAACAATATTGATGCAAAAAGACATGATTCGGGGTTGTATTATATAATTGAAAAAGAGGGAAATGGTGAGCACCCGGATATTTACAGCAATGTTGAAGTTTTGTGCCTTGGTTACTATTTAGATAGTACTGTTTTTCAAGAGGACTATGTTGCAATGAAAGGTCCATTAAGCGGGTTTGTTAAGGGTTGGCAAATTGGTATTCCATTGTTTTCACAAGGGGGAAAAGGGAAACTGTTTATTCCGCGTGGTTTAGGTTATGGCACAAATATTATGATATTTGATATTAACCTGAGAAATGTATGGTAATTTTTTTACCTTCTTCGCTTAATCTTAGGAACATAATCTCTTCCTGTTAGTCCAAAGTCTGTTCTGCGGTTTATTTGGTGGCATTGTTCTTTTTGTTCCTCATTGCCTAACCTATCAATAAATGAAGGTGTTAACATATCCCCCTCATTTAAAAAGTCGAATTTTTTTGCTGTTGCTTTATCAATATCCTTGGGCATAGTTTCTCCGTATCCTTTTGATGTTAACCGCTCTTTGTCAACTCCATAAGTAATTAAGAAATCGACTACTGATTGTGCACGTTTTGCTGACAGGTCGGTATTTGCCTTATCGCTGCCACGGTAATCGGTATGCGAACCAATTTCAATAGTAATATTAGGGTTATCGTTTAGTATTTCAACAAGTTCTTCAAGTGCAACTAATGATTCAGGACGTAGGTTCCATTTTCCAAAATCGTACATAATACCCGGTAAGTCAATACGCGAATCATCTGGCGACATAAAAAGGTCAACCCTAAATTCTTTACTTGTTGTCATACCTTTTGTAGTTTCTTTTGCTTTTGAATTAAGAAAACCGCCTCTGCGAGCTACAATTCTAAAATCGGTATTTGGACCTAATTTATATGTGAAAGTACCATCATTCTCTGTCTTTTTTGAAAGATTGGTGCCATCACTTCCAATAAGTGTAACATTTGCTCCTGCTATTATCTCTTCGGTTTTTTGGTTAAGAACCCTACCTATTAGTTTAAACTCGATAGGCGGTAGTGAGAACTGGAAAATATCATCACTTCCTTTTCCTCCGGGGCGGTTTGATGATAAATAGCCTCGTTCTTTTTCTTCTTCAAATATTATCCCAAAATCATCGGCTGCCGAGTTAATAGGATATTTCATGTTTTCAACAACCCATGTGCCATCAGCATTTTGGTTTGCCGTAAAAATGTCTAAGCCTCCCATTCCGGTCAAACCATCAGATGAGAAATATAAAGTTCCATCGGAGTGGATATATGGGAAAACTTCGTCGTCCGGAGTATTAATTTCTGTACCCAGGTTTTCAAGTACACCCCATTCTCCAGTGGTTGAGGTGCGTGTAACTTTCCAAATATCTTTTTTGCCTTGGCCTCCGCGCATTTCTGCAACAAAAAGGAGTGTTAGCTCGTCGGCACTTATAGCCGGATGCCCAACTGTAATAGTATCGGCAACTAATGATAATGCACTGGCTTTACCCCACTCAATACCTTTTTTGCTCGACACAAAAATTTTACATACCATGTTTCCATCCTTGTCTTCACGAAAACTTGTAAAATGTAGCGTATTGGTTTTCTTATTAGTTGCAGGTGTTCCTTCATCAAAATCTGAATTTACCCCTTCGCCCAATGGTACAGGCTCGCTCCATTTACCTTTTCGGTCAACTCGTGTTTTAAATATATCGCTATAATATTCACCCGTTACTCCACTTATTTTGTTGCCTGTGGCTCCTTCGCGCGATGATGTAAAAAGCACCTGTTTATAATCACTTTTCCCATATGCAGGGCTATAATCAGATTTTTTTGAATTAAAATACTGCATATTTTCAATTTTGTAACGCGTGGGATTGTCCATCCACTCAATAGATAATTCACAGGAATTAATGCCCTTGTCGGCTCTGCTGTCATCAGTAACCAGCTCTTTAAACTTTTTGTATTCTTCAACTGCATCTTCATACTTGGCATTAGCTCTTAAAGCATCAGCATAATATAATATGGCAATTGGGTTAGGGTATCTTTTACGTATAGCTTTACTATACCATACTCTTGCATGTTTAAAGTCCTGAATCATGCGGTAACACTCAGCTGTCATAAATGTAATTTCAGCTTTTTGCTCTTTATTTTTTGCCTTGGCATAGGAGTATTTGTACAAATCAATGGCCTCGTAGTACCTTCCGGTTTTAAAGGCATTATCAGCTTTTGAGGTAATATTTTTTTGCGAAAATGAATTTAGCGAAAAAAAAAGAATTGCCAGTACTGATAGTATTTTTCTAGTCATATGTCGTATTAAATAAAATTCTCTATTAAGAAATTATAAAAACCAAGTAATTAAATATTAGGCACTAAACTGTAATTGCATTGTGTAAAAACATTAAATATTGTTAAAACACAATAATTAAGTTATGCGAAAATAACTAATTTTAATGAATGTGTAAAACATTTACACAAAACTGTTTTTAGCCTGCAAAATGCAGGAATTAATTATTAAGATGATTTATGACGTTGAATATCAATAGGATACATGTATTAATTTTATTTATTTGTTAAATGTCATATAGATTGTTACAATCTATTAATTAACAACTGCCAATCAAATAGCATAATTTATGCATATATGTAGGTTAGTTAAACTACTAAATACAGAAATTTATTGTAAAAACCTGAGTTCGATTTAAAATATGGTCACAGTTTGAGCTGCTTTTGGCATAAACATAACTTTCTGTGATTCTTATTTTAAGTCGAACTCAGGTTAAAAGGTTGTTTGTTAGATGTAAAGTTTCACTACGTTGTTAATGTTTTTTCTCTCTCCTTATGAAGTGAAGC
>CBDUWQ010000106.1:0-12412 GCA_965370965.1 uncultured Bacteroidales bacterium | reverse complement strand
AGAGACTATTGATTTATTATTTAAAAAGTATTTATAATGAAAAATCAATATATATATAATAATATTTCAAGTCTATTGTTAAATAGAGAATGGACTAAATTAGAAAGCAAATCAAAATTTGACATATATTTACCACCTGCTGATTTAGGTATATCAAAGGGGTATAATTTACATATTTATAATAAAATTGAAAACAATGATTTTGAAAAATCTATCTTGAAAAGTATAGATATTTTAACACAAATATATTTGAATGATGATATTGATGATTTAGGCTCAATAATTATAGATGATAGACAAATTTTGGCATTTCATATACACAATGATGATATAAAAAATGGGAAACCAAGTATTCCTTTTTTTAGTAGTTTAATGAATAATTCAAGAGAATTATTGGAGCAGATAGCAAATTTTACAGTTATCAAAAAACCACATTTTTTTGAAGGTAGAGAGGAATCTGAAAGATATTTGAATTATTGTAATTTTTTCAAAAACGACATTGGTAGTTTAATAACAAAGATACAATTACCTAATAATGAATTTATAAAAGAAAAAACTCTCTTTGAAGATGGACTTACAGGGAAAGAAATAAATAGTAATTTGATGAATGTAGCAGATTTTGTAAATAATGAAATTATTGCTCACGAAAATTTTGAACCTGATGATGAATTTATTTTGGAAAATAAAAAATATATAAGTGTAAACGTTTCTGATAAAATAAAAAATCTTTATAAAAATATCGAGTATGCAGACATTGAATTATCTTTGAAAGGAATTGATGTTAATGAAACAACAATTGCAAAAGATTTAAGCAGAGAAAAAGTGAATAACTTGGCTTCTTTTTCAAAAAAAATAAGAGAAAAAATGAAGGAAATTACCGAGAATTATATTGATGTTTCCGGTAAAATTATTCAACTACAATCAAAAGATATTGAAAGTGATAAAAATACTATTTCGATTGAAAGCACAATAAATAATGTTAAAAATACAGTTTCTGTAAAATTAAGTTCAAACCAAATAAAATTAGCAGCAGAAGCGTTCAAGAGTAATAAAAAGGTTCTTTTAAATTGTAAAATTGAAAAAGAAAAATCTAAATATAAAGTAACGGAATTAAATAGTTTTGACATTGGATAGTCTCCGCAACAATCATATATGTTTGCAATCTCTCCTTCAAATCCCTTTCCAAAGATGTGCTTATTTGCCCTAATTACGACGGCATTAGTGTAACACAGCCCTCTGGGCGGTTGTAATTATCGCATAGGGGGCGGTATTACATATTTCGGAAGAAATGTCTTGCTTTTTTTACCCATTTTAATTGGGTGTTAATCTTATATTTTCTATAATGTTAGGCTTTATATCATATTTAAGTGGACAATTCTACAACTTTTTATTCAATTTTTACATTTGAATGTACCTGCTCATATAATTCATTATCAAACTATTAAAGAGCATAAATAATTGGTTTGTTAATATTTCCAAAATAAATATTGCAAAATTTTAGTACTATGTATTGCATAGTTCTATATTATTTATATATCTTTGCAATGCAATTATCCTTGTAAAGGATAGTACTATAAAAATTACAAAACACTTTTTCTTAAAAAAATAAAAATGTCGCATGTTAAACCTTAAAAATCATGACACAAACAATCAGTATCAATCTTGGCGGATTACTTTTTCACATTGATGATGAAGCATACAAAATACTCAAATCGTATCTTCAAGCCATTGAAAGGCAATTTTTTGATGAAAAAGAGAAAAGAAGCATTATGCAGGATATTGAATCTCGCCTTTCAGAACTTTTTGCCGAGCGCATCAACCGGCAAAAAGATTTAATTCGAGTTGACGATATAAAAGCCATAATTACCGTTATGGGCGAACCACACGATTTTGTTGATGATGCAGATGACCCGCAAAAAAATAAAGGTAGCAATTATTACAAAGAGCGGACATCGAAACGTATGTATCGCAACCCTGATGATAGGGTGCTTGGAGGCGTTTGCTCGGGGTTAGGAGCCTACTTTGGAACTGATACGTGGGTTTTTAGAGTAATATTTATTGTTTTTGGAGTATTCTTTTTTGCAGGAATAATAATATACCTTATTCTTTGGATAGCTATACCCGAGGCAATTACCTCAGCCCAAAAACTTGAAATGCGTGGTAAACCCATTACTGTTGAGAATATTAAAAATACGGTAAAAGATGAGTTTGAAAATGTAAAACGTAAAATAAACTTATAGAAGTATGCTTTTTTAAAAAACACAAAATAAGTATGCAGATATAATTATTTAATTAACTGAATCTCATGATTATACAAATTAATAAAACTAAAAAACAATAATCCATTTATGTAAATCATGACTAAAAATAAAAATAATGAAACTTGATAATACCAAAGCACAAATGAAAAAGGGCGTACTGGAATTTTGTATTCTATCTATCCTGTCAAAAAAGGATTGTTACGCTTCTGAAATAATAGTTGAGCTTAAGGGCTCAAAGCTAATTGTAGTTGAAGGAACTCTTTACCCATTACTAACCCGCCAAAAAAATGCAGGCTTGCTTAGCTATAGGTGGGAAGAATCAACTCAGGGGCCTCCTAGAAAGTATTATACTCTAACAGAACTTGGGAATGAATTTTTAAAAGAGCTGAATATATCATGGAATGAGCTGGTTACTGCTGTTGAATCAATAAACCTGTCTGCCGACAGGCAAGATAAAAAAAAGTAACATCAAACAATAGAGTTAAATATTATGAAACAGCCCATAGCAGACAGGTGGCAAATAGTAATTAGTGGGCACAAATTTTAAACAGATGAAAAAGATAGTTAAATTTAATATAAACGGAGTTGTATTTCATGTTGATGAAGACGCTTTTGAAATTCTTAATAATTACATAAAAAATATAAGAGGTAGGTTTAAGACTGACCGCGAAGGCAATGAAATTATTGCTGATATTGAAAACAGGATTGCTGAACTGTTGCAGTTGAAACTAAACGAACAAAAACAGGCCATTAATATTGATGATGTTAATGAAATGATTGAAATAATGGGTAGGCCCGAAGATTTTGTAGAAGATGACAACAATGAGCAACCCTACGCTGAACAAACTACACATAAAAAGTTTTATCGCGATTTAGACAATAATGTTGCTGGGGGTGTTTGCTCGGGATTGGGGGCATACTTTAATATTGACCCGATAATTTTGCGTGTGCTTTTTGTTGTTTTATCGTTTCCATTTGCCGGTTTTCCTATTGCTTTGTACCTTATTTTGTGGATAGTAATACCACCTGCATTTACCAGTGCACAAAAAATGGAAATGCGTGGCGAAAATTTTACCATTGCCGATATTGAACAGCGTATTAAAAACGAATATGAAAATGTTAAAGGAAACTTTAAAAAAATGAGAAATTCTGATAGATACCATAAAACCCGCAGCAACTTTAATAATGCAGGTAACGGTTTTGTTGAGATTATCAATTTTTTTGGAAGAGCTATTTTAATAATTATAGGTATATCACTTATAATTACAGGCATTGGACTAATTACAGGCATGTTTAGTGTTTTTATATTTAGCGACTCGTTTTTGCCATGGATACATACAAACCAGCACCATTTTTTAATACCCGACTTTCTGTTTTCGGTGGTAAACCCAAAAAGTGTTTTGTTGGCCACAGTTTGTACAATAATTTTTGTTGCTGCACCTATTTTGGCAATTATTTATTGGGGACTAAAACTAATTTTAAGATTTAAGGCAAATGATAGGATTATTTCGGTAGTTGCTTCAGTGGCTTGGGTATTAAGCATAATAATACTTATTGGTATTACTCTGTTTGAGGTTAAGGAATATGCTTTTTCAACCCGAATTGACGATACAGTTGAGATGAACCTTCCTGCAAATCAAACCCTTTATGTAAAGTCGAGTCTAAACATGGATGATTTTTCAGAAATATACTTTTTTGATGAGGGGCTTAATGTTTATTCGCACGAAAAAAATCCTGATCGCATTTATTTAAAGCCCGATTTAAAAATACACCATACATCAAGCAGCCAAATATCAATAAAGTTTGAGAAAGAGGCTCGGGGGGCAACCAACCGTTTGGCACAAAAAAATACCTCAAATATTGAATTTAACTGGCATTTGCAGGATTCCATTCTTTATATTGACCCGCTGTTTTACCTTAAAAACCATGATAGATGGATTTTTCCTGATCTTGATATTGTACTTTATTTACCTGAAGGGCAGAATGTATGCATCGGAAAAAACCTAAAACAAACCCTTAGTAGTGCACAAACTGTCAAAGGTATTAGACTATGGGAAATTACAGGCAAATGCTGGCAAATGACCGATGATGGATTAGATTACAATAGTAATAATAAACAATAATATTGCTGTTTTTTTTAAAATACATAGTTATAAATTTTCGTTAAGGATGGCAGTGGTTCATTGTAACACCGCCATCCTTGTCGGTAAAATATCTCTGAAACTTTATTACAACCTAATGGTATGCCAATGCATAAATATATATGGATGGTAAAATTTCACAAATTCACGAAAATAATTAAAATATTTTCTCTGCGCTCTCTGCGGTTTTAATTTATAAACACATGAAAATAAGTCTGGCACCACTTCAAGGTTATACCGAATATCCATTTCGCAATGCACTTTCAGAAATAATAGGAGGTGTTGATAAGTACTATTCTCCTTTTATACGGTTTGAAAATGACGGCTCAATACGCAAAAAGCATATTAATGATATTTTACCTGAAAACAACAAAAAAACAGATATCATTCCTCAAATTTTAGTGAATAATGCAAAAGATTTTCTCAAACTATCTGATTTAATTGAAGATTTAGGCTATTCAGAAATAAATTGGAATTTAGGTTGCCCATTTCCTATGGTAGCTAAACGAAAGTTAGGGTCGGGTTTGTTAGCTTTCCCAAAAAATATTTATCAGATTTTAGAGGAAGTAATACCAAAAACAAAGCTAAGTATTTCCATCAAACTTAGGTCGGGTTATAACAATGATTCTGAAATAAACAGGGTTATTGAGGTTCTTAACCAATTCTCTATTTATGAGGTTATATACCACCCGCGAATAGGTAAGCAACAATATAAAGGGCATGCCGATATACAAAAATTTATAGAAATACATTCAATATCAAAAAATGAAACAATTTATAATGGTGATATTGATTCAATTAAAACATTTCAAAATATTCAAGTAATTCTTCCAAATGTAAATAGCTATATGATTGGAAGGGGGCTTATCTCAAATCCTTTTTTGGCAAGAGAAATAAAAGATGGTAAACCATTGTCAACCGTAAGTAAAAGAGAGCTATTTAGTAAGTTTCATAATTATTTACTTGAACACTACAAAAAATCACTTTCGGGCGACACCCACATTTTAAATAAGTTTACACATTATTGGGAATTTTTTAGCTGTCTTTTTGCCGATAGCAGAAAAATAAATAAGACAATTAAAAAATGCAAATCGGTTAATGAGCTAATACAAAACACCGATTACATAATTAACAATAAAGCATTTCTTGCTGATGATTAAAAAATAAGGAATTGCCCACTTTACTTTGAGAAAGCATAAAAATCCACAAAGGTTTACAATTAATAAGTACTTCGCACTTAACTCAGAGCAGGCGCTCCAAGTTCCAAATACAACATGGGCAATTACTAAAAAATGTAGTAGCGCCTAAAAAAAACTACAATAACAAAGCTATTCAACTTTTTTTAATACATGGAAAATCCGCTCCGTTTTTCCATCATTAGGGGCGGGTTTAATGTTTAATAATTTGGCAATTAAATTATATATGTCGGTGTTATAAAGCTGTCCGGCTTTATAATTCACTTTAAACTCTGGTCCAATAGCATAAAACACTCCGTCCATATCAGTAAAGGTATTGTCGTAACCATGGGTTCCCCCATTGTACAATTTACGGTTTGAGTTTACTTGCACATTCCAGCCGGTATCGGCAACTATTACAATTTGGGGTACTCTGCTGCTCTGTTTTAAAAAATACCTTTCGGGGATATCATTTTTAGCCCATGCATTTATTCCCTTAACATTTTCAAGACTATTCAGAATTGAGTCGGCGCAATTTTTTTCAGGGTAAACCAGCATAAAAGGGTTTGTACCTAAAATAGTATCAACCCAGTTTGTTTTAATATAATTATCTAAAAAAACATATTTATTGGTGTCAATAGTGCTCATGCCATGGTCAGACACAATTATAAAATTTACCGAGTCTTTAATGTTCAGAGTTTTAACTTGTTTTAAAAAGTAGCCAATAACACTATCAAGCATTGAAACTGCATTTACAATCTCATCGCTTTCGGGTCCGTAAATATGGCCAATGCCGTCGGCTTTATCCAAATACCAAGTAATTAGTTTTGGGCGTTCTGCATATGGTTTTTTTAACCAACTTATTATCGAATCAACCCTTTGTACATACGGAAATTTATGGTTGTACCTTTTCCAATAGGTAGGTCTGTATCCTTTTATTTTTGCCTCGGAACCTACCCAAAAATATGAGCCGGTTTTAACACGCTGTGCCTCGGCAGTTACCCAAATGGGTTCGCCTTTGTAAAACCTGCCATTTTCAACTTTACTGCGGTCACCAATAGAGTAATACTGCTTTAAATGTTTGGAATAAAACGAGTTTGAAATAATACCATGGTTACTCGGATATAATCCTGTGGCAATAGTATAGTGGTTTGGAAAAGTTTTTGACGGGAAACAGGGCTGTAAACCTTTGGCTTTAACACCATGTTTTGTTATTGAATCAAGTACCGGTGTGTTTGCCTTATTTTGATAATCCCAACGGAATCCATCTAACGATAGCATTATCACATATGGGCGGGCTGCTGTTGGTTTCGACTTTTTTTTATGAGTTAGAAAATCTTGTGCCAATAAAACAACACCCAAGCCTATCAATAATAGTATTATAGTTTTTTTCATTTGTTTAATAGTTTATCCACGAATCTACTTAGACAGGTGCCTTAATAATAAATTTATTGCCCACTAATTACACTAATTTTCACGAATATTTTTTTAACATCGAAATAGTATTTATGGTTTGGTTTTGTACTAAAAAAAAAATACTGCTTATCCGATAAATGGGATACGACTTTTATTTACCCTGAAATATGTTTCAATTTCAGCTCCAAAACCTTTAAAAAAACGGGCAATTCCATCAATCATTGAGCCCTCAAAATCTAAAAATATATTTTTGTTTGAATTTTCTTCTATTACATAATCCATTATTCGGTACATTACCCTCTTTTTTTTACCTAATGGGTTTGATACCGAAAAAAGATAGATAATACGTTTTTTGTAAAATACAAAAGCAGCAACCCCCAACAACTTGTTTTCAGTATTAAAAGCCCCAACAATTTTGGCTATTTTATTTTCAGATAGAAAGTGCAGCAGTTTTCCAATAACCATATAATGTTTATCAGCAATGCTATGCTCCATATTTGCCCTTTTAAAATTTAACAGAGCATCAACAGTAACGTTGGTGCTTATAACAACATCCTCTTTTTTACTTAATTTAACATTACGTCTGCATTTTCCATCATATGCCAATAAAATACTATTATAGGGTTTGTTTAACGACAGCAAATAGTTGATTTTTGTACTAGTTTTGCCACTAATACTACTGTTATAATGGTTTAGTGAAAGTTCGTACTTAACAAAATGTTTAGGTATTGCATTAATAAAATGTTTGGTATCAATTTTTAATTCTTTGGTAAAAAAAACGCCAAGCTGTTGTGTAAAAAACGGATGGTAAATATATTTAACACCCCATTTACTTTTCCATGGCAATGGCATTACGGCTTTATAATCGTTAAGTATTAATGCATCCCAGTTTTCGCAAACAATATCTAAATACCAGCTCATGCCATATATAAGGCTGTTTGTTGAGTTGTCAACACAACTATCCCATTTGGTTTTATCAATTTTGCTGTTTTTTAGATACGTAATTGTCATTATGCAAAAGTAACTATGTTAATTCATAAAAAACAATAAAATTCAATTGTTCGCTAAATTACTTTATTCTATTTTTGCAACCCAAAATAAAAGCAGAATGTTACAAATTGAAAATACCTTGATAAGCCTTGATATTTTTGAAAAAAAATTTGTATGCGAATTAGGTTCATGCAAAGGTGAATGCTGCGTTGATGGAGATTCTGGTGCTCCGCTTGATGATGAAGAGACAAAAATAATTGAGGAGATTTACCCAATTGTTGAGAAATACATGACAACTGAAGGCAAAAAGGCAGTAAAAAAACAGGGAAAATGGATAATTGATGCCGACGGAGATAAAGTAACACCTTTGGTAAACAACTTAGAGTGTGCCTATACTTATAAAAGTGATAATGATATTATTTTTTGTGCTATCGAAAAGGCTTTTATTGAAAAAGAGATAAAATTTCAAAAACCCCTTTCGTGCCACTTATACCCAATTCGTATTAAAAAATACGCCGATTTTGATGCCGTAAATTACGAAACAAATAAATTATGTGTGCCTGCCAGAGTACTTGGCGAAAAACTTGGCGTGCCATTGTATAAATTTGTAAAAGAGCCATTAATACGAAAGTATGGCAAAAATTGGTATAAGCAGTTGGATATAGCTGCAAAAGAGCTTGGTAAATAGATTTTGCAGGAAAGCATCAATGTATAAAATGGGGGTGCAACTTTATTTGAAAAATTACAATTCCCTTAAATTAGCAAAGTGTGGGCTTCGATTTCTGACGGACAGTATGTTAATCTTGATTTTCTCTCACTTTCTGCCGATAAGCGAAGCCCTCACTGATAATAAAAAATTACTGATATTACTTTATCAATTTCCTTAGTTTTTCAAAAATTTTATCGGCACCTTCAATAAGCTGATTTCGTATATCTTTAAAATATTTATTTGAAACCTCATCGGGGTGGTTTATTTTTTTTATTAGCTTATTTCTCAGCTCAACGGCTTCTTCAACCAACTTTACAGCCTTATCTTTTTTGCTTGGGTTGTAAGCCATAAAAGTATTACAATCATCAATTATTTCGTAAGTTAAATAGTTAACCTCGTCTTTTATTTCTTTTATTTTAGCCATGTTTTTTATGTTTTTATTTTTATTGTAATATACAAATTTAGTAATAAGTGCAAAGATATCTGACTCATATTCTTATTATCCACTATTTACTACTCAGTACTACTTACTCACTACTCACAGTATTACACCCCACAACTTGCATTGGGGTCAATTTCAACCTTTTTTGTTGCCTGTGTGTTCTTATTGCGTTCATCAATTGCTTGAATAACATTTTGTGCCATTTTGGCAAATATTGCTCCTAACACCGAATCGGAATTTGCTGCAACCGGAACGCCCGAGTCGCTACCTTCGCGAATACTTTGTACAATTGGTATTTGAGACAATAGTTTAATATCCATTTTTTTAGCAAGGGCTTCGCATCCGCCTTTTCCAAAAATGTAATATTTATTGTTGGGCAGTTCCTCAGGGGTAAACCACGCCATGTTTTCAACCAAACCTAAAACAGGCACATTAATTTTTTCACCTTTAAACATGTTTATTCCCTTAATGGCATCGGCTAAAGCTACATCTTGCGGTGTGCTTACTATAACAGCCCCTGTAACCGAAACAGCCTGTACCAAGGTAAGGTGTATGTCACTGGTACCAGGGGGCAGGTCAATTAACAGATAGTCTAACTCGCCCCAGTCGCCTTGCAATAATAACTGGTTAAGCGCATTTGTTGCCATTGGCCCGCGCCATACCAAAGCATCTTCAGGGTTTACAAAAAATCCTATCGACAGCATTTTAACTCCATATTTTTCGATGGGGGTAATTACTTCGGTGCCATTTTGTTTGGTAATTTCAGGACGTGAATTTTCTACGTTAAACATTTTAGGCAGCGATGGTCCAAAAATATCGGCATCAACCAAACCAACCTTTGCCCCTGTATTTGCCAGTGCAACCGATAGGTTTGAAGCCACTGTTGATTTACCTACGCCACCTTTACCCGATGCTATGGCAATTATATTTTTAACCTTAGCCAATGGCTTATGTGCCTCTTTCTCTTCCTTAAGGGTTGCAGCTTTAATATTGCCCCTTATTTGAACTTCGTTGCCAAGCTCTTGCTCAATTACTGCAACGCATGCCTGTTTTAAATTTGCAATATTTGTGGTGTTGCTTTTACTTAAAACCAATGAAAAAGCTATGTTGTTTCCATTAATCTCTAACTCCTGAACCATACCCAAAGTAATAATATCTTTGTTCTTTTCAGGATGATTCACTTTTCGTAAGGCATTAAATACCTGTTTTGATGTATATGGCATAATTACATATTTTTAATTTGTTTGCAAAAGTAATGGTTTTAACCAATTTTATGTGATAATTAATTCATAAATAGTGCTATTTTTATTAAGTTAGTAGCTGTAAATACAAATTATTTCAATTTTTGTTTTACTGATGCAGTTTCGTTTTCTTAAAAAAGGTTAAATATGAAATACAAAAAAATTATTCTTCTTACAGTAATATCTGTTTTGCACTATATGTTAGCAGGGCAAATTATTATTGAAAATTCTGATATGCCCACTCAGGGCGATACAGTTAGAATTAGCTATAGTTTAAATACCAACCTTGCAAATTATACCGAAACCGGAGAAGATTATACATGGGATTTTACGGGGCTTGTACCAACTATGCAAAACATTGATACGTTTGTAAGCATATCGTCAACGCCTATTGTCTATCAATTTTTCTTTAGTTTTAACTCAAATCTTGCCAACAGGTATTTAAGCAATTTGTCTTTTACAGAATATGCGCTGTCTGATGTTTATTTTTTTTATAGTTCCACAGCAGGTAAGTTTGCCAATACCGGATATGCAGCAACAATTAACGGGCTTCCTTTACCAATTAAATTTGATAATCCTGATGTTTGGTACAAGTTTCCCTTGGAGTATGACAATGTAGATTCATCGACATCAAATTTTGAATATAACCTTCCAAATATGGGCTATTTGGGAGTAAACAAAACCCGTAAAAACACAGTTGACGGTTGGGGGACAATAACCACACCCTTTGGCACATTTGAGGTTTTGCGAGTTAAATCGGATGTTATCGAATACGATAGCACTTATATTGATTCTGCTGATACCGGATATGCGTTAAACCGGATTTATACCGAGTATAAATGGTTGGCTAAAGGGCAAAAAGAACCTATTTTACAAATTACAGTTGATAATACGGGTGGAATTGTGATTAATTACAGAGATTCGGCAAGAATTATTGAACCTCCTGTTACTATTACCGAACATACATTTGTAAATAATACGCTATCGGTTTACCCTAACCCTGCAAACACCGAAATGCAAGTTGAGTTTGAATTGCAAAAATCTATAAGTTCTATAAATATCTGTTTGCTAGATATGACAGGCAGGCAGGTTTTTTCCGGTAAAATAAATAATGCCGTTAAAGGTATTAACCATAAAACAATATATTTAAAGGCTAATAATGTTAAAAGGGGTATTTATTTAATGGTAATAGGTATTGGCAATCAGCGTTTGTCAAAAAAGATAATTGTGGAATAGTAGTTGGTACGAGGTTCTGTAAACTTCTATTTGTCGCAAAGCCGCAAAGTATTATATTTTATGGTAAAATTAATAATCTTCGTATTATTAATAATTTGAATGCATTAAAAATCTTAAATCGCATATAGATATTCAATTATAGAAGTAATAGGAAAAGTAAGTAATGAAACTCCTCGCAGCAAGCTGTGGAGGTATCTCAATGAAATAATTCATTTTCTATACGCACTAAGGTGCGAGGATCCTGCCCAACGTTGAACTTGGCAGGCGGGTATAACCCTTGAGATCCTTCGGCTATACTTCAACTATGCGTTCGACTGAGCTCACGCCGAAGTCTCAGTAACAACGCTCGGGATTCCTGCCTGCACTGCCGTTTCGGCAGGCAAGAATTCGGTTAGATGATTTTGATTACAAAATCATAGTCTCACTGATTTAATTGTACACCTTCAAAAAATGAAATTCGGATAACAAAGTCTGAAATAAAATATTTATAAACAATATATACCCCTTTTGTGTAAAAAATAATGTCATTTATCAAATGCAATTTGCACGTTAAAAAAAAGCATATAATTTTGTCAACATGGTAGTAAAGAGTGCACTTTTTTTATTAAGTATTATTGATTTCTTTTTTGACTCGTATGAGCAGATTTCAAAATGGGCTAATAAAGTAAACAACACAAAAGTTATTTCAAGCCCCGTTATTGAAAAACACGAACCTTCATATTCTATTCAATAAAACATCATCTAACTGTCAAGTTTCACAAGGTTGTTTACGAAGACTTGCATAATAAACTTGTTGCATAG
>CBDUWQ010000105.1:0-12591 GCA_965370965.1 uncultured Bacteroidales bacterium | reverse complement strand
TCAAGTACGGTTCTGTGAGAGGCTTAGGGTGAAACTCCCTTTGCCTACTTGACTACCCACCGTTATGCCGCATGCAAGAAACCGTCGCAACTAAATTAGTATTAAGGATAAAGTGAAAAATAAAAGGAAGAAAAATATTCATAGAGATAAAAACGGACGTGAATTTATAAAAGAGACCTACTTTGTCGGAGGAAAAATGAAATTCCGTAGAATTTATGTAATTGATGGCATTCCAGCAGATGAATTTTACGAGAAAAATGCGACTGACTTGGATTTCTATTTGAACGGAGACTATGAGTTAATGAATACTGAAAAAGATTCTAACAATCATTTCAACGAGCAAAATAACAAAGAACTTGATTCGCTTAATAATGAGGATTTAAAAGATTTACCTTTTTAAAATTTGAACAACATTATTTGATTCGGAGTTGAATTTAAGAACTTTAGTGCTTCTGAAATCGACAATCGCATTTTAAATCAGTATCTTTGTCTAAAATGATTTGATATGGAACTTACAGTTAATATAAAGGAGCAGAGTAAAATAGCTGCATTTCTTAATCTAATCAAAGAAATTGATTACATTGAGATTGTTAATGTGAAAGAAGAGTTGCAGAAACTTCCAACAGAGCATAAGGATTTGCTTGATAAAAGGCTGCAAAGAATTGAAAATGGCGAAACGACTTTTAAGAATTGGGATTTGATTAAAAAGAAATATGAAAACAAAGCCGTTTAGTATTGAATTATCAGACGAGGCAGAAGTTGACTTTGATAAATCATATGAATTTTATTACGAGGACAGTCCAATAGTTGCAGACACTTTCTTTAAGCGAATTAACCTCGATTTTGAGAATATTAAGCAAAACCCGAAATCTTTTCCAGTTGCTCACAAAGATGTAAGAAAATATGTCGTAAAGAAGTTCCCATTTGTGATTTACTATCGAATTGTTGATACGGTAATACAGGTAATTGCGATTTTCCATACAAGCAGAAATCCTGAAATATGGAATGAGCGTATATAAAGCACGACGGCACAACAATGTGTATAATTCATAAGGGTTTCAGAGGTTTACAAGCGTTTTGCCCACATTAAATTTTGGTGGTAGCTTGATAGGTTTGTGCTCCGCAATCCCTTACGAAATCATACACTCACCGTTATAAATAAGCCTGGGGCGTCCTGAAAAACGGCTACACTAAAAGCAGCAGTTATGTATAAAAACGATGGAGTAACGAGACATTACAGCGAAGGTTTTAAATTAAAAATTTTATCGGAACTTAGTGCCGGGAAATACAGTAAAAGAGAATTGGCACGTATTTATGGAATAGAAAAAATGACTAAAATGGCGATTTAGAATTAAATATAAACAATTGCAAATCAGAGATTTATTTTTTAAGTTAGTCAGAATTTTATAATATAACTAAATTGAAATAAAAGAGTTAAAAAGAAGAATGCAAAAACCTTTATTAACAAACATAAAGAAATGGCTACGCAGACCCTTACCATTTTATGAAAACTATAAGCAAAAAATAGCTATACCAATATTACTTTCATTATTAGTAATGATAGGTATAATTATTCTTAATCCATCTGAAAATATGGATATGTTTCTAAAACAAATATTAGATGTATTTAAATATGGATTTATTATAATTTTTATATCACTTATATTTAGCTTAATACTCCCTGAAGTTTTTTCAAATATATATAACGCTGAAAAATGGAATGTTCAAAAAACATTGGTTTTATTTTTAGTAACAGTATTAACAATAGCAATAAGCATTACTGTATTTGCTTATTTTTTTGATAATCCAAATAATAAACATTTTTTTCCTTTTTTCTTTACAATTCTCATCAGATCAATTACACTTAGCTTTTTTCCGATAGTTTTACTTGTATTTTATAGCGAAAGAATTTTATATAGAAAAAATCATTTGCGTGCTATTGAAATTATTGATGAATTAAAAACAAATCAACAGATTGAGCAAAAGCAAACCAAAAATGTGATTTATACTTTTGCTAAAAACACAAATGATGAAATAATAATTACTGAAAATGAATTATTGTATATAAAAGCAGAAGGAAACTATTGCCTACTTGTATATGTAAAAGAATCAAATCTACTGAAACATTTAATTCGTAGTAGTTTAAAAGAAATTGAACAATTTATTAGGAAATCAGACCACTTCCTCAGATGTCATAAATCCTATATTATTAATCTTAATAAAATTTCTGATATTACAGGAAATGCAAAAGGATATACATTTTATTTAAATGAATCAGAGCATAAAATCCCTGCATCAAGGAATTTATCAAAATCGTTGATTAAGAGAATAAAAATCAATAGAAACAAGAATTATTAGCTTTCCACTTAATAACATTTTCTTCCTTTACATCACATAGATTATGTTTGTAAAAATGACTTTGATATTTTTGTCGCATAAAATTTTAATACGATGAATAAAATATCATATTTTTTATTAACAATTATAAGTTTATTCTTTTTAACCACTATTAATGGTGTTGTACAAAATAATTCATGCTCTTTAAAAATTCAAATTGTTGGGTTAAAAAGCAATAAAGGAAAAGTATTATTACAGTTGTTTGATGAAAAGGAATATCCAATTTTCAGAAAAACAGCAAATATTAAAAACAACAGTTGTAGTGTAGATATTCCTGATTTAAAACAAGGAAAATACTTGATAAGGTATTTTCATGATGAAAATGATAACGATAAACTGGACACCAATTGGTTTGGAATCCCCACTGAGGGATATGGTTTCTCAAATAATGCTGTTAGTAGGTTCGGTATTCCTTCAATTAATGACAGATTATTTACTATCAATAGAAAAATGGAAATATTATTAAAAATAAGATACTAATAAAATGAACAAAGAAATTATTAAATACGTAAAGTCGCTCTTAGTTCCTGTTGCAATCATTTTACTTGGAATTATTGTCGGGCGAGTTTTTTTTATTTTCATAAAAAACTGGGCGTGGATACCGATTATATTATTTTATTGGACGGCAATAGGATTGATAATATATTATGATTATAAAAAAAACAAGAAAAAACCGATTGACTATTTTAAAGGATACAAATTTAAACTATCAACCGTAATATTATCATTGCTTGTAGGATTTATACCATTACCTGTATTATTGAAATATTTTCATCTTTTTGATGCAAATTATCTAATTATATCTTGGATATTGATAGCAATTATTAATCCCTTTTCCGAAGAAATTTTTTGGAGAGGATATTTGTTAGACCATTCACCAAAAATCCCTTTTTGGATAAAAGCAATAGTTTCGTCATTATTATTTGCAGCAGCACATCCTTTAACGTGGGGAATTTTTTCGGCTAATATGCTTTCAATCGAAATGCTAATTTCAGTTTTTATTATGGGAATAGTATGGTCTTTTGTTTACAGAAAAAGTAAAAGTCTGTTGCTTCCGTATTTTTCACATCTTTTGGTCGATTTGTTTAATTGTTCGGTATTGGTTTTTTTAAATCTATTACCGATAATGCCTCATTTTTAAAAAAAAAACATAATGAAAAAACTATATTCATATAATTTTATTTCAAGAGTTATATTTTTGTTACTAACGCCTGTGTTTTTTCAATATTTTGGATTAGGATTTATTTGGCATTCAATATATTGGGGAGTTATAACGTCTGTTATTTTAATTTGGGGTGTATTTATTATTATATCACCGATTTTTGGAAGAATAGGTTGCGGTTGGTTTTGTTTTATGGGTACAGCCAGCGATTTGTCTTCGCAACATTCTATTATTAAAATGAAATGGCGAAAACCTAAAATTTGGATTAGATTTTTAATCCTTATTCCATTTTTTGTAACTTCAATAATGTTTTATTTTATAAATAAAGAGCGAGGAATTACACATGATTTTGCTATTTTACCATCATTTCTTGAACTTGATTTTAGTTTACATTATAAATATGTATGGATAATTGACATTTCAACTGCACTATTGTTTGGATTGTTACTCGAACGCCGTTGGGCATGTAAAAACCTTTGTGTAATGGGAGCATTATGCTCGGCAGGTGCTAACTATTCTCGCCTAATTCCTGTTGTGGATACAAGCAAATGCACATTGTGTGGTAATTGTGAAAGAGATTGTTTAGTAAGATTACCAATGCTTGATTATATTAGAAATAACAAAGGATTAATTACTAATTCGGAATGTATTTTATGTGGTAAATGTATAGAAGTATGCGAAGCAGACGCAATTTTATTAAAATTTGTGTGGAACAGAAAAAAATATAAAGAAAATATTCCTAACGTTATTGAAATGATACAGAAAAGAAATAAATTAAAAAAGGAAAAAACACTAATATAGCCTGATTAATTCATGTAATTTGTGGATGAAAAATATTGTTTACAAAAATAAGGGAGTAATTTTTCGGGTTAGTAATTATATTTTTTTATATATTTGGCTTTTCAAAAAAACAATAATGGCAATTGTAGATAAAACAACAAAATACAGACTCTATTTTACAACAATGATTTTTGCCTTTTTATGGGTAATTATTGGCGATCTTGTTGCTATGCACATTAGGGTAATTGCCGGAGTTGATTTGTTTGGCTGCCATCAACCTTTTGCTAAAACCCATAAGGAGCAAAAGAGTTTTAATATAAAAAACTGTAAATCGGCAGGTAATTCAAATTTTTCAGACATTCCATTTAATAATGAAAGCAAAACTGAACTAAAACTGTTTTGCAATGGGATATTTATTGATTTTAACACAATTGTTAGTTTTATTATTATAGAATACTCATCTCAAATCTTTTTACGAGGTCCACCCTTAGTTTAATACCAAAAAATATCGCATCTGTTAAAATTATTGCCTAGTCTGTCACAACAAAGCCAGTTATACCGATTGTGAATCAAAGTTACCGATATACTTCATTAGCATTTGTATATCAGTTTGTGATTCTACATCGGTATTATACCAGTAATTTTGATTTTAAAATGGTATTAGTTACGGCGTGATTCCTTTGATTAAGGCTTCTTTTATTTTTTTTAATTAAATAAATGATAAAAACAATAATTACTATTGCTACGGCAATATTGAGTTTATTGAATTTAAGTGTATTTGCCCAACATTATATTATTAAGGTTGTCGATAAAAAAACACAACAGCCGGTTCCGTATGTTAATATATGTTTTGAGGGTATAGATAAACAGCATCAGCAATATACAATAACCGATAAAAACGGACAGGCTGCCAATACATGTAAAACACCTTGCGTTATTGCAATATCGTATATGGGATACAAAACACTTATTGATACTATATATCCAAATATAAACAGGGTGTTTGAATTGTATGATGATGTTTTTAACCTTAATCAGGTGGTTATTACGGCAACTCGAACGCCAAAATCGTTAAAAAATGCCCCTGTAATTACCCAAATAATTACCCATAAGGATATATCTAACCGTGGGATAAGGAATGTTAAAGAAATACTTGCAGAGGATATTCCCGGATTTGAGATTCAACGTGGTGGTTTTGGTGTCGATATAAAAATGCAAGGGCTTGAGGCAAAAAATATTTTAATATTGGTTGATGGTGAGCGTTTGGCAGGCGAAATTGGGAATAATATTGACTATTCGAGACTTGCTGTCGATAATATTGAAAGGGTTGAGATTGTTAAGGGTGCGGCATCGGCACTTTATGGCTCGCAAGCTATGGGTGGTGTTATAAATATTATTACAAAAAGTACACGCAAAAAATTTGAGGCATCAATAAGTTCACAATGGACACAACTTAATGAAGTTAATTTTACCGATTTAACCCCCGACGATCCTAAATATATTTATAAGGAAAAACTCGATTTGCAAAATTTGATGATTAATGCATCGGTGGGGTTTAACTTTACCGGTATAAGCGGGCGGACAGACTTTTCTGCAAAATCGTTTGATGGTTATCAGCTATACGATAATAAGAGCATAACTAAAGAGTTTGTTGATATTGATACCACTATTTATGATGATTTAAACCCGTTTCCTACCGGAATGAATGGATATGAAGATTATTTGATTCAGCAAAAATTTAAAATACCGGTTAATAAAAGGTTGCAAATAGATTTAAAAGGTTCATATTATAATCATAACGAGTATGATTTTGTACCCGATAATGTATTTCAAAAATATATTGATTACACCTTTGGCGGGCGTTTGGCATATCGTTTTTCTGATAAATTTTCAATAACGGCATCATATAATCAGGATACCTACCGTAAGTTCGATTATTATGAAAAATTGGGCAACAAGGAGTTGAATTATCAAAATGTATTTATTAACCCGAAAATAACAGGGGTTGCCAATGTTGGTAATAAACAACAGTTTACAGGCGGGGTAGAGGTATTATCAGAAGATTTGCTGAGCGATAAGTTTGCCTACGATAGTTTAAAATCAAGCATAACATCTGTAATATTTTTGCAAGATGATATTAAATTGTCTGATAGCTGGGGTATTATTGCCGGCGGGCGGGTTGATTTCCATTCTGAATTTGGTGTGCATTTTTCGCCAAAACTATCTGCAATGTATAAATATAAAAAATGGACGTTTAGGGCTAATTATGCAAATGGTTTCAGGTCGCCAACGTTAAAAGAGCTGTATATGGATTGGCCAATAGTATGGTTTACCATAAAGGGCGACAAAAACTTAAAGCCCGAGACAAACAATTATGTATCGGCATCGGCTGAGTTTACTAAAGGTATAATAAATACCTCGGCAACGGTATATCACAATAGGTTAAAGAATAAAATTGATGGTGTATGGCAAAATGGGCAAACTGTTTATCAGTATGTTAATGTCAGTCAAGCTGAATTAAGCGGACTTGAGTTGCTTGCAAAAATAAAATTCCTAAAACATTTTATGTTTAGCGGTGCATACAGCTTATTACACGATAAACGTCCGCAGGGCGATTTGGTTTCATCCGCCAGTCCGCATACAGGTAATTTAAAATTGTCTTACCATTATTCGCATAAAAAATATGAACTTAATATTAATCTGACATCGGTACTTATTGGAGATAAAAACTATTATATGAAAGAGACAATTGAATATAGAGGCGAAAAAGTTGAAGGTATGTACCCTGTTCATTTTGATGCTTATTCAATATGGAAATTTACTGTGAGCCAAAAGTATATGAATAGTTTTACCCTAACAGCCGGGGTTGATAATTTATTTGATTATACGGCTGATATTGTGAGTTTTAATACATCGACAACACCAGGCAGACGAGCATTTATAAGTTTTAAAATTGATATTGATAAATTAATTAAAAAATAAATTTAATAACTAAAAACTAAATTAAAATGAAAAAAAGATTCTATTTTTTTGTATTAGCTCTTTTGAGCTTAAATGTAGTGTTTACTGCATGTGATGACGATAACCCAACACCTGAAACAAGTGATGCAGTAACAGTTTCGTTATCAACCCAAAACAATGTTGAAACAGATGTTTGGGTATATTTTTCGTTTGACACAAAATTAGAGGTATCCGGAATTGATTCTGCAAATTATAAAACATCAGATAAATGGGATATAGCGTTTCATAGCCGTCATGTCCGTTTAAACGGTGGAGCATCGGGTAATGGTAATGCAGCAGCTTATGATGCAGGAGTTGTTGATTTTAATACAGTATTAAAAGCAAACGAATCGGGTTTTATTGATGATACTTTTGTTGATGATGTGTTATTTGCAGGAATGGGCGAGTTTGGTCCTATATTGGTAGGAACAAATTTAAATATAGTATTTGAAAATGCTTTTGATTACGATGAAAATACCCATCCGCCTACATATGAGGCATCAATGCATGTTTATGTAATAAAAACACAAACAGGAAAATATGCTAAAATTATTTTAACCGATTATTATAACGATAAAGGCGAAAGCGGATTTATTTCATTCAAATACCATTTGGCTGATGATTCGGGCAATTTTGAATAATTAAAACCTAAATCGTGCGTAGCTGGGGATTTTCAAAGTTTGAATCACTCAATATAGGTACAAGTTTGGCTTATTAACTATTGAGCTTGCTACTAAAAGTCATCCGATGAATATATTAGTCAACTAATTAACTATTTATCGGATGACTAAAAGCATTATTCTGTAAAGTAGCTTAAATCAATATTCATAGCTTCTGCAAAGTTTGTAAGGTCGTTTTCGGAGCCTAATGGTTTGGTGCGGTTAATTCGTTTAACCATGCTTATTAAATTCTTATAAAGTGCAGGGTTTGTATCTTCAAATTGAAAAGCAAAAGTACCGGTTTCATTTATTGCATTAATAAATTCACCTTTATCTCCATCAATAAGCTGTTCAAGCTTTTCTTCTTGTATTTTAACAAATTCATTGGCCATTTGTACAACCTTTTTACCTTTTTTGCTTAAACTGTAATAGCCAAATGTTTTTAATATGGGTAAGGTGCTTATATAACCATCTTTACGTAAGGGTTTAAAAATTTTATCGCCAATAAAACCACTTACCATACTATATTTACGAAGCACAAAATTGGTTAGTATTTTGGCCTGTACCATATCTTCTTCTTCAAGTGGATCCAAAAAGCCTTTTTCAAATAAACGAGGTTCATAACCTTCAAAAACTTTACCTTTGGCAAATCTAAAATACTTTTGCGTTTTTCGTGATCGGTTGTTTGGGAAGCTTTTAATTTTAACCACATTTAACACTCCGCGTAATGTTAAGTCTTTAAATATAGCACCAATTACTTCATTAATGCGAATTTTTGAAGGGTTTTGCAAAAACAATATCTGCGCAGGTAATAAATCTGTATCGAACATATTTAGTAATATTAAAATTCTTTAAACGAAATAATAATGAGCTAAGTTAAAAAAAAAATATGATGTGTTAAATAATATGTGCACTAAAAATAGTTTCAATTAAATACTTCTTGTTAAGTTTTTATCTTTGCTAATAAACATACTACCTATTTATTACATTAATTAATATACTATTATGGTCAACAAATTTACTAAAAATGCTGTCGGAAGGTCGATTCCTGTTGAAATAAATAACGAAAAGATTATTCCGTTTAAGGGAGTAGGAAAACATAAACCCGAGGGAAAAAAGTTTGCACCTCGTATTTCTTCTTGTTCTGATTTTCCGCTTGACGGAAATAAAACTGTAGCTTCATTAAAAGAGGCACTACAAAAAGCTGGTCTTAAAGACGGCATGACCATATCTACCCATCACCATTTTAGGAATGGTGATTTGTTGGCTAATATGATATTTGATATTGCCAAAGAGCTTGGTGTCAAAAACCTGCGGTGGTATCCATCAGCATCATTTCCTTGTCATGAGCATTTAATTCAATATCTTGAAGATGGTACAATTAGCCATATTGAGGGCAGTATGAATGGTGCACTTGGTAGGTTTTGTTCATTGGGTAAAATGAAAAAGACTGCTGTCCTTCGCTCGCATGGTGGGCGGTATCAGGCTGTGCAAGATGGAGAAGTGCAGATTGATATTTCAATAATTGGAGCAGGCTGTGCCGACTCGTTTGGAAATGCAAACGGACTTACAGGCCCTTCGGCCAGCGGGTTGCTTGGTTTTGCTTTAGCCGATTCGGAGTATGCCAAAAAAGTTATTGTTGTAACCGATAATATGGTACAGTTTCCGTGTGTGCCTTGGCAAATACAGGGCAATCATGTTGATTATACAGTAAAAATAGATAAAGTTGGTATTCCTGAAAAAATTGTATCAGGAACTACACAAATTACTAAAAGCCCCGATAGGTTGTTGATTGCCGAAATGACAGCTAAGTTTTGCGATGAGGCAGGGTTGATAAAAGACGGGTTTTCGTTTCAGGCTGGTGCCGGAGGTACATCGCTATCAATAGGCAACTTTTTTGCAGATATTATGCGTAAAAAAGGGATAAAAGCCCGTTTTGCCCGTGGAGGCAGTAATAAATATTTGGTTGATGCTTTTGAAGAGGGGCTGATTGAATATATTTTAGACGGACAAACCTTTGATTTGGAAGGTGTACGCTCAATGCGCGAAAACCCAAACCACACTTGGACAAGTCCGTTTACAAGTTACAATTACCACGGTAAGGGTAATTTTGCCGGTATGGTTGATATTGCAATTCTTGGGGCAACCGAGGTTGATGTAAATTTTAATGCAAATGTAGTAACCCATTCCGATGGCTATTTGCTGCATGGTATTGGTGGTTGGCAAAACTGCCTTTTCTCAAAAACTGTAATATTGCCTATTCCTTTATTTAGAGATAGGATACCTGTTGTTAGAGATGAGGTTACCACAATTTGCGGACCGGGCGAGCTGATTGATGTTATTGTTACCGAGCGGGGTATTGCAATAAATCCGTTAAGGAAGGATTTAATAGAGAAAATGAAAGGTTCAAAACTTCCACTTAAAACTATTCATCAATTAAAAGCTGAAGCCGATGAAATTTGCGGACCATCGCAAAAGCCAAACCTGAGCAATGAGGTAGTGGCTGCAATAAAATGGGTTGACGGAACTGTAATTGATGTGGTAAGAAAAGTGTTGGATTAAGATATTTGAAAATACAACAAGGATTTGTATTTTTGGTTTCACATAAAAGTATGATAGTATTTAATTTTTAGGGTTAATTCATAAACTCGGTATTTTCCCAAATGTGCTCATTGTTAATGATGTCAATACTGTTTATCTCATTTGGTTTTGGTGTAATTTGCCTGTTTTTTTCTACCTGTTTTGTATGGTATTGCGTTATCTGTGTAAACATGTGAACAATAAAGAATACTATTCCTGAAATTATAACGGCATCTTTTATAAGCAATTTTATTTTTTCCATGGTTTAATTCTTATTTTGAGCAAATAGTTTAAAACAGCACCGGTAGGGCAAAACAGCTTGCACCATGGGCGTTTTATAAAAAACATAATTACAATTACAGTAATAAATAAAAGGTAGAGCCATAACGAAAGCCTAAAATCGAATATGCCACTATAAATTTCATATTGTGCTAAACCCGGAGCCCTAAAAAGCAGAGCCGGAATTAATGCAACACCTGTTAGTAATATAGGTAGCCTATTAATAATATTTCCAAATTTAACCTTATTTGTAGGTTTTATTGCAATAGCACAACACTCTTGAAAAGCCCCAAAAGGACAAACATGTTTACAATACAAGTTTTTACGAAAAAAAAGAATTGAAAATATAGCATAACCCAAAAGTAAATATGTATCAATATTTGAAAATAGGGGTGGAGGTTGAAAAATAATGAGTTTTGAGAATAGGGTTAGTGTGAGTGGCTTATTTATAAAAAAACCAATAGTTGCAAGCGCTAAAAGCAAAACAACCCAGTTTATTATTGATAATAGTTTTCGGTTTTTTAGATATACAGTAGAGATAGAAAGCAATATAATAGCAATTATTATTGGAGTGGCTTTGCTACCGGCAAATTTGTTTTTTGTATTGGGTGTTTTATCGTAAAGTATATAGTAAGCGTTGAGTACTGCACTTTTAATTGCGTTTGATGTAAGTGTAGCTCCACTTATAGCATCAGGAAAATCATTTATTTTACTTATGTTTTTATTATTGAATTTTGTTATAAACTCTTTGCACTGCTTAAAATAGGATTTTGTTTCGCTGTGGTTTATTATTTTTATGTACTGTATAAGTGTGCTGTCAGTTTTTACCATACATAGTATTTCGCCACCATACCCCTTTGCTTGAGTAAAAATATAAAATGTACTATCAGCTTTGTAAAGGTTTTCGCTAACCTCAATCAGGTTTTTACTTTCGCAAAAGGTGTTTATTTTATTTTGCCTGCTTTTTTCAGATATAAAAAACCCTGCAACAAAAGTTATAAATACTAAGATCCAGATAACCAGGTTTAAATATTTAAATAATTTGTTATTTATCGATATCATATTTTAGTAAATTGATATATAGTGTTAGTACGAAAACTCCGTCTTTGACCTGTCTGCCAAGGCACGCCAGGCAGGTAAGAAAGCGTCAAGAATGAGCCCGTCTTAAGGTAAACCTGAACGATTAGTTGGGCAGGGCTTTATTCATATTAATAATTATTTTTAAAGCATTCATGAACTTTCTTAGGTCGTTTCGCAGTTTTGATTATCAGGAGTTACGCCGCGGCGGATGACTGAAATCAAAACAAGAGTCCGCCGTGGCGGATTGGCGTTTTCTTGTAAATACTTTATAGGATTTTAAACTTTCTGTTTAATCCTTCCACTTAAAATCCACTTTACAATAATGGCACCTGCAAAAAGAATAGGGATTGAGAAAAAACCTAAAAACCGCAGACCGGCTGTAGTTTCATTTTCGCCAATAAGCGTAAAACCACCTGCAATAGTTAAGTTAAGAATAATCCAGTAACAAAGTAAAACAAACCATTTAAGTTTTGTTACTTTTATTCCCAAATCATGGAATAATGTTCTTAATCCTATTACAAATAACACATTTAGTATTCCAATAACAATCCAAAATAGGGGGTTAAGTATAGTTGAATTTGTAAACATCTTTTTATGCTTTTTAACCTGAATAATTCATGCGTTTAGTTTGATGTAGCTGTAAGGCATCGGAAA
>CBDUWQ010000104.1:0-12595 GCA_965370965.1 uncultured Bacteroidales bacterium | reverse complement strand
GCTATTTTAGTTTCGCTGATAGATGCCGATATAGCTGTATTTTGTGCTGATGTTGTAATTGTTGGAGTTGTTGTACAACTATTATTATCGGTAACTGTGCAATCATAACCAGTTCCCGGAGAAAGTCCTGTTGCTGATGTGCCTGTGTCTGAATTGCTCCAATTGTATGTATATGGTGCTGTTCCGCCGCTTGATACCGATACTTCGGCAGTACCGTCACTTACACCGTTGCATGCTATTTTAGTTTCGCTGATAGATGCCGATATAGCTGTGTTTTGGGCTGATGTTGTAATTGTAGGAGTTGTTGTACAACTATTATTATCGGTAACTGTGCAATCATAACCTGTTCCCGGAGAAAGCCCTGTTGCTGATGTGCCTAAATTTGAATTGCTCCAACTGTATGTATATGGACCAATCCCTCCGCTTGATACCGATACTTCGGCAGTACCATCGCTTACACCGTTGCATGCTATTTTAGTTTCGCTGATAGATGCCGATATAGCTGTATTTTGTGCTGATGTTGTAATTGTTGGAGTTGTTGTACAACTATTATTATCGGTAACTGTGCAATCATAACCAGTTCCCGGAGAAAGTCCTGTTGCTGATGTGCCTGTGTCTGAATTGCTCCAATTGTATGTATATGGTGCTGTTCCGCCGCTTGATACCGATACTTCGGCAGTACCGTCATTTGCACTGTTGCAAGCTATTTTAGTTTCGCTGATAGAAGCCGATATAGCTGTGTTTTGTGCTGATGTTGTAATTGTTGGAGTTGAGGTGCAACTGTTATCATCGGTAACCGTGCAGGTATAAAGTGTTGTTTGTAAAAGATTTGTTGCTGTTGTACCTGTATTTGAATTGCTCCATGCATAATCAAGTGTGCCTGTTCCTCCCGATGCTGATACTTCGGCAGTACCATCACTTACACCATTGCATGCTATTTTAGTTTCGTTTATAGAAGCTGAAATGCCAGGTGGGTTTGTAATGGTAAAAGTCGTATTAAATTTACATGAGTTATTATCGGTAATGGTAACTTTATAATCATTGGCTGATAGCGATGTTATTTTACGTGTTATTGCACTATTATCCCATGAATACGTGTATGGTGATGTTCCTCCATCGGGAAAAACTTGTGCTGTACCATCGGTTTCGCCATTACATGTAATATTGGTATAGGCACCATCACTTGCTATTAAGCCTGTCCAATCAATTGTAAAAATAGATCTGTAGCTGCTGCCTCCAGCACCGGTGTTTTCAAATTTAATTGTAACTGTTCCGGTTGCTGTTATTTTAGTAACATCATCACCAGATGCTCCTGTATGTATTAGTCCGCTATTGTCTGTTATAGTAAGTGCATCATTTGTGCCAATTTGAGTGATGTCTATTTTTAATTCAATACTTGTAGTATTAGGTATTGTAACAGTAAGCTCATAAGTATCAAGATGAGCTAATGTTTCTGATGTAATATTTGCACCAGAAATATTATCATTAGTGCTGATAGACTCCATGCTTCCTGTGCATGTACTTGCACTATGAACAAAATCAGTTGCTTGAACATTTAATGAATAAACAGAGAGTAGGGTTGCAATTATGGAAAATATATATAGCTTTTTCATGGCGCATAAATTTTTGTAAAAAGTACGAAAAATTATGCATTTTTTCAAGTTATGTAACCGCTTTATTATAAGAATTTTACCATGTACTGTTTTGGTTTGAGGAATGTACTAAAAATAAGGGTATAAAATTGATAGAAGGCAGATGTTAAAATTCTGACTTAATGATTGATATCATACTGTTATTTTTGAAATATGTAGTTGCCTCAACTATAAATTTTTTATTATCGAGGGTTAATATTTTAACGCCATATTCATCATCATCACCTCCAATTAAAGTTTCAGATAATTTGTTTCCCAACAAATCGGTTTCTAACACCCAAATATCTGATGTTCCTAATTGTGTATTCTCCTTTGAGCCCGTTACAAAAATTTTATTGTCTTGCGAAATTGTGATATATGATAAGATATCATTACCGTTTCCACCAAATTCTTTTTTCCAAATATATTCATAACTATATTCAGGACTTTTAAGTTTTGCAATAAAGCCATTACTATTTGAGCCATTAAAAATTTTCCCACATACATAAGTGTCCCCATTTTTATCTTGTGTTATGCCTATTACTTGGTCATTGTTTGAACCAACAGGAATTGGTCCTACGCTTGTTCCGTCAGGGTTTAGGATAAATATTTTGGATTTATTATCGTAAATTGTTACATAAAATCCTTCACTGTTTGATTTTGTGCATATTTGAAATAGTTCAGAGCTTTGTGTTTTACTTGTACTTAAGGGTATTAACTCGCCTTGCTGATTTAAGCGGTAAAAAAGGCTTTGATGTGATCCGGTTTGATTTAGGGTATCTTGTGAGGTCGATATTGAGAAATTACCGTTATTTAATTCAGCAATACACTTACCAAATTCAGAATGTGAATGGTTAAAAGTGTTTTCCAATAAAACATCTCCATTTCCGTCAACTATTAATAGGTATGTATCGTAATAAAGCAAAGAATCATCCATTTCAACAGCACCAATAATTGCAAATCCTTTTTGTTTATTGAGTTTAATTATTTGGTTACTTAGGGTTTGCTTTTCTTTATGCGAGTAAGTTTTTTCCCATATTCTGTTTCCAAAACCATCTGTTTTTGATAATGAGATAGATGTATTGTCATCAATATCTTTGATATTTCCTAAAATGTAATAGTTTCCGTTATAGTCAATAATGTCAATAGCTTCATCTTGATATGGACCTCCAAAGCTTTTTATAAAAGAATCCTTTTGAATTTCACTAGGATCTTTTTTGGTACACTTTAAAAATGCAAACAAATAAAAAATAATAATAATATAGTTTATAAATTTATTTGATAACATCATAGTTGGTTTTATTGTTTGGCTTTTTCTTATGAATATAAAATTCTCTATTGTAACTAATCATAAAATAAAAATTATTGATAGATATATCATTATTTAGAAACCAATATTTTGTATTTAGTCCTTCATGGTCGGTACTTCTTGTATTAGTATTTACCACATTTGTTAATCCCATTTTATACCTTAAAGATATTTGCAGATTACTACGGTTTAAACCAATTTTTGTGCCTGCTCCAATAGTACCTGCAATGTTGTATTTTTTTCGTATTTTTGGGGTTAATACTTTTGGAGGCTCATCACTTGGTTGTTCATTATTATTGTATGTAACCTCGCCTGTTATTGTACCCGATAGCAGTAAGTCGTAAGAAAAACCGGCTTCGCCAAAAAAGTTATATCTGTTTTTTTTATAAAAACAATACGATGCAAAAACAGGCAATTCAATATAATTCATACTCTCTGTTATGGTAGTTGTGGCATAAGCGGTAACATTTTCTGTTACATTATATGAAAGTGCTGAAAAGGTAGGTTCAAAAGATATGTCTAATATGTTATTTATATGGTAGTTAGCTTTTATTCCAAATGAAAAACCCATGCCATTAAAATACTTAGGGTTTGCTTCGTTATATGAATTAAAGCTATATGTTTCAATTAAATGTGGTTTTGTAAAGTTTGGTCCAATCGCCACCCCAATAGAAAACACAGGGGCAGTAATAAATGAATTAAATAGCCGTATAAATTCAACAGGGTCAACAGCTTTGTTTGGTTTGTATTCAGGGTCTATTTTAAGTATTCGTAAAATGTTTTTTTCTGCTTGAATTGTATTGTCTTCAAATAGGTCTATTAGTGTAAGTAGCCTAAGTGCCCTTATTTTATTTTCACGGTTAAATCCCGATTCAATGCAACTTGATAATAGTGTTGGTATTTTTTCAATTTTACCATCATCGTAAAGTTTTTCAGCTTCGTTTAATTTTAAAACGCAGTTGTTTTGGGCATAAATATTATTAATAAATAAAACAGTAAATAATAGTAGTGTATATTTAAGGTATTTATTCATTTTATTTAGATATAACATTTTTTACTACTTGTTAACTTATTTTTTAACTAGCACCTAGTTATGGTAATTCATTTATAGTTTTATTATAATCAATATCTTTTGCTACAAATTGTTGCCATTCTTCAATGGTAAAATTACGATTAATTTTTCGCTTTACATTTTCTGTCATTTCTGTATAAACAATAGGCCATTTTCTGATTTTTCCATCGGCATAACCGGCAATTAAGTCATTTCCGTTATTTACAAATTTTAATAGCATAACCCAAGCTGTATTGTCGGTTAGCTTATACGGCGCAAGGTTAAAATCGGCAGTTAGCCATACTAAAATAGAGCCATCGTTGCTTGCGCTAGCCAAATATTTCGAGTTTTTATCAAACTGAAGGTTGTTTATTCTTGCTGAATGCCCTGTAAGGCGGTATTTGAATTGTAATGATTTGTTATCAAAAACTAATATATTTCCTTTTATGTCGCCAATGGCAATATATTTATTGTTATTGCTTACGGCTACTGCATTAATTGTTGTTTTGTTTGTATTATCAGATTCTTTTATATGGTTTAGAATGCCAGATTTGCCATCTGATGAATAGCTTAAAGCAAAGCTTTCAACCTTTAAAGGGTAAAAAGAGTTTATTTTATATAATAAACCTTTCTTGCTGGTAGCATAATAACTGTTATCTGTTACAAAAAATTCTCTTAATTCTAAATCATTTTCAATTGTTTCATGCTCTTTTGTTTGTGTATTATAGGTTATTAAATTACCTCCATTATCAAATGCTATAATTGTTAGTTCGTTTTTATAAATAGCACCATTTACCTTAAAATTAAAATTATATATAAGTTCTGGTTTTGCTTGTTTATCTGATGCGTTAAATAAAAGTAATGCTCCATTGTTTAATCCTAATATTAGATTCTTGCCATTGGGGCTAAAGCATAATGTGCGGTTAATGCTATTGCTATTAAAATAGAGCGAAGTGTCTTGATTGTCATTTAAGTTTAATTTTATAATTCTGCCATCGCTACCAGTTGAATAAAAATTGGGTGCATTTTTATTAAAGGCCAATGCCCGTATTTGATGCTTGTGAGCTTTGTAATCGGTTGTTTTGTTTCCGTAAAAATATTTTTGTGCATAATAAAGTCCGTTGTATATATCAGGGTCAAATATTTTACCATTGTATGCTTTGTTAAATAGATATGCCTGATAAGCCACCAAGCCCCTTAATGTTGTGTCAATATCAATTTGCATTGATTTTACTGCCATTGATTGCGAGATGCTCAGCATTCTGAGTTTTTGAGCTCTAAGGCTGGCTTCTTCGGCAATTGTTTGTTGTCTTTTTGCTTCGTCGGCACTTTTTTCAGCAATTTTACGCTGTTGGAATGCCTCCTTTGATTTTCGGTTGGCTATATTACGTTGATATTGTGCAATTTTTGCATTTTTTTCGGCATTTTTCTTTTCGGTATTGGCCAGTTTTTTTTGTTCTAATGCTTCTTTCTCTTTTTCTAAAGCAATACCTTTCTGTTTTTCGGCTTTTTTCTGTTCTAAATACGCTATTTCTTTTTGTTGCTCGGCTACTATTGTTTGTTCTTTTGCATTTTTTGTTTGCTTATCGGCTTCTTGTTTGTTTAAAAATGCCTGAATCATAAACACAATTGAAATTATTGATGCAGTACCCAACACAATAGCAAACATTCGGGTGCGCCTTAATGCTCGTTTTTGTTGTTTTATTTTGTTTTCTTCTTCAAGTTTAAACTCTTTGTCACTGGTTTCTAAATAAACCATTGTACGCTCAAAGGCAGGGTTGTGTCTTTTTGCCCATGTAAGGGTAGGTTTTTGTTTTTCGCGCCAGCTTAAAGCCAATATCAAATCTGGTGGTCGCCACAATCCGGTTTCACCAAGTTGATATTTTTCTGCTGAATTGCCAAGTCTTTTATACATTTGAACCGCTTCATACTCTTCGCTTACCCAAATAATAAGTTTATCCCAAATTCGCATTAAACTTTCATGCGAAATGTCAATTACAGTGTTTTCTGTAAGTTGGGTTGGTGGGGGAGGTGAAAGAAATGAACGTCCCGGTAATCTAAAATGTTCTACTACCTCAATAACTTTTTCGGGTGTTGTGTTTGCTATATTTGCTATTTCTTGTACAGGGGTTGAACGGCGTACTCCACGGCCATCGCCTCCTTTTTCGGTAATAGTTTTAAATATACTTTGACAAATTTCTTTTTGTGGTTGGGTTAATTCATTATAAGCCTCATTGGCATGTTCTGAAAGTGCTTTTTCAAGTTTGCCAATATTTTCATATTCTTTTATATCTATAGGTTCATCGGTATTTCCGGTTTTTATCCATGCATCCCATGTTCGCATAAGGGCATGTTGTAATATTGGCAGCTGATCGGGGTTGTCGCCAATGTCATTCAACAGTTGCTGTACCAAAAATGGTGTCATTTTGCCTCCGCCAACAGCAATAGGCCCTTTAATGGCATCACGAAAGTCGTTACGTGTCATTTGTGGAATTAGGTAATGACTATCGTTTATTAATTGTGTAAGCTCCTGAAATTGTGCACATTCGCCAATAAAATCGGAGCGCATTGTAATTACTATATATACGGGTATTTCATTTTGGTTAAGTGCTTCAAGCAAAAGTTTTATGTATGCTATAACCTCATTAAATGCTTCTTCGGTATTTATTATTTTTCTAAATCTGAAAAGCTCTTCAAATTGGTCAATAAGCAATAAAATATTTTGCGATTCATTTCTTGGAATTTGTTTAAGGACTTCGGTAAGACCAAGGGAACTGGCTGATAGTGTAGTATTAATATATTCGGTATGAAGTTTACCGTTATTATTTTTGTCTGGTATATTTTTACCAAGTGCATTTGATAAGTTTAGAATAGGGTTTTGATCGGGGCGGCATGTAATAATTTTCCAGTCGGCCCCGGCTTGAGTAATAAAACCACCTTGCAAAATGGGTATTACGCCACAATACATAAGCGACGATTTTCCACTTCCTGATGTACCCAATAATGCTGTAAACCGATTTTGAGCCAAAAGTTTGAGTACTTCTTGACTTTGCCCTTCTCGTCCAAAAAAAAGGTGGCTTTCGTCCGTAGTAAATGGTCTTAACCCCGGAAAAGGATTAAATATTGACCCTTTACTTTGTGTTATGTTATTTGTATCTTCCACACCGAAAGGTTTAATAAGTTTTCTATTATTCTTAAGATATTTATTATGTCAATTTATGTTATATTCGTTTTTGCCGATGATGTTACTTTTATAATGTTTTTTAATTCTTTAAGTTTAGTTTTATCTAAATAACTGGTTTTTTCAATAATAAAAAATGTTTCTAAATTATTATTCTCTAATATATTTTTGTCAGGGGTTACACCACATATAGCTTTATAACTAAATTGTTCTTTTCTGCCCCATCCCAAAGATTTTTTTATATCGCTTAGTTTTCTGTTTAGCCATTGGTTATTGCCTGTATTGTATATAATTACAGCCTTACAAGTAGTTAATTTTTGTTGGTGGTAGTTTAGTAGCTCTAATTGGTCTAATTTTATTTGTGATTTGCTGTAAGCAATTTTATTTTTCTCAAACCAAGTGATATATGGTTGTACATCCTTATCTTTTCCTGTTGGATATATTAAATATACTTCATCAATAATTTCATTAGTTTTGTTTCTTTTGGTTGTTGGTTTCGATAGTTCATTTAATTTTTCTAATACAACCTCTTTAAGTTTTTCAACAGGTGTTTGAATTAATTCGGCATTTAGAAGGCTTTTTGTGTTACTTTTAAATTGAAGTATTTTTTTGTCTAATAATTCATCAACTTCTGTTTTTTCTGAAGGCACATAAATAATTCGTTGAAGGAGTTTTCCTTTTTCTGTACCACAAAACTCGGCAGCAATATTGTTTATTTTAAAAGCAGATGATTTTTTTTCGGGATAATTTAATAGTGATTTATGGCTTATAAAGTGAATTGATAAATCAGATGAATTCAGCATGTCTAAAAAAACATTTCTATTATCAATAAGTTCTTTTGCCGTTGGGTTTGATATTTCGGGTAATAAATTAAAGTTGCGGTGTAATAGCTCACGTGTAATTTTTTGATATTCAGCAGTTGTGTTACCATCAGCCGGACCAACATAAATAGTTAATGCCTTTTTTTTAGTCCCATTTTTCACCCTTAAAATGTAATGTACTATATCGTTAGTAATTTCAATTAGTTTTGTTTTTGTCTCTTTTGCGTCATCATTCCACTCTTCATCTTCATCATCAATAAAACTTTCGGAATTTATTAATGAGAAAGTTTGAAAATACTGCATGTATTCAGGTAATGTATTGATATTTATATCGTCAAGTATCAGTATTATTTGGTTATTATGAAACTCTTTTTTTAGAAAGAACTCTTTGTTTTTATTGTTCTGAATAATTTGTTCTAACAATAATCCGTCAATTAAAATAATTAGAAAGTCGTTACCTGATAGTTTAATATTTAGATTGTCTATTATACTTATGTTGTTTTCAATATTTTGAATTGATGAAATATAGTCAATTGTAGAATCTAATAACTTGGTTTGTTTGTTATCAAGTCCTTTTAATATATAAGTGTTTATTTTTAATTTCATCCGTTTATAATTTATTTTCAATTGTCGGATGGAACTCCCAAATAAAAAATAATCATAGCCTGTCCGCCGTGGCGGATGTGTGTAATAAATGATAATTTTTCACATGCTCGTTTCATCAAAATAAATGCTAAATTTTAATACCAATTATTATTATATCATCTACCTGTACCTCTTTTCCTTGCCATTTTTTGTTTTCTGCAACCAACAATTGTTTTTGTTTGTCAAGTGGCTGGTCCGATATGGTTAGAAGATATTCGCGAAAACGTTTGTACATGTATTTTCTCCCTTTTGGCCCGCCAAACTGATCGGGGTATCCATCAGAGAATATATATATGATATCATTTTTTTCTAATTTAAGTGTGTGGTTGGTGTATTTTCTTTCGGGGTACTCGCTATGTGTGCCAATTGCATATTTATCGGCTTTAAATATCTGCATTTCACCATTACGTACAAGGTAAAGAGGATTGTATGCTCCGGCATATTCTACTATCATGTTTTTATAGTCAATAACACATAATGCTATATCCATCCCGTCTTTTACGCTTGACTTTACCGTATCATCTTGCCTTAAAACATTTTCAACACCTTCACTAAGTGCATCAAGTATTTCGCCTGCATTTTTTGCTTTTATTATTCGTACAGCATGTTCAAGTTGGTTGGTCCCAATTATTGACATAAATGCACCGGGCACACCGTGTCCTGTACAGTCAACCGCAGCAATTATTGATTTTCCCGGTAATTTGTTAACCCAGTAAAAGTCGCCGCTTACTATATCTTTTGGGTGATACAGTACAAAGTTATTTGGCACTAATTTGTCAATTGCAATATTTGCGGGCAGTATAGCGTTTTGAATACGTTTTGCATAGATTATACTGTCGGTAATATGCTTTTTTTGTGCTTGTATCTCTTTATAGGCATCTTCTAAGCTGTCATTTTTATCGGCAAGCATATTGCGTTGGTTTTCAATGGCATCGCGCTGCGATAATATTTCCTCTTTTTGCTGTTGTATCTCTCTTGTTCTTTCCTCAACTTTTTGTTCCAGTTCGTAATAGTAGCTCTCAAGCTCTTCAATCATTGTGTTGAATTGTTTTGAGAGGGTTGTTATTTCGTTGTTTCCCATCACATCGGCACGCTCATTCAAGTGACCATGCGTTATCCGGTTTACTTTAAATACAAGTTTTTTAATGGGGTCGGTAATAACCTTGGTTTTTATATATATCAATATTATTACTATTACAAGTGTAAGTGAGAATATGGTAATAAACTTAATAAGTTCATTTCTTAAATAGTGGAAATCTGAGGTTCTGTTAGATACTATACGAATAATTGACCCTTTATAAAGATCGGTATTTTTCCTATCCATATAAATGTATTGGAAGTTTAACCTTTTTTTGTTAATTATTGAGTCAATAGAAAGGGTATCGCGAGCAATAAAAGCTTGATTTAATAGTTCTTTTTGTCCTTCATCAAGTACTGCGTTTTTGTTAAGCGAAAATGGTTGATCTGCAATAATAAATAACTCTACCGATTCAATGGATTCATTCTTCTTAGTGATTTGCGTGGTTGTGTTTCTTATAAAATCAATAATTTCATCGGCTTCAGATGAATATACTCCTATCTGAATAATATATTTTCCGTCAATTGTTGGTTGATAAGTGTATTTTTTAATTCGTTTTGTTTTGTTTTCAATGGCAAACCGTTCACTATGGTACATCCCATCATCAAAAATACTAAGCAGTAGGTTTTTATGCTCTTCACCAAAGCTAAAAAAATTAAGCAGCATATCGTCTTCAAATGTTGTGTTTATAACAATACCATCTCCATTTATTATATAAATATCTTCCATTATAGGGTTCATGCCAAATTTTATTTGTATTTTTTCCAAATCAATGTGCTCTAAATTTTCATTGTTTTCCAAATAATTTCTAATGTCATTACTGATATTTGACATTCTTTCATCTAATCGCGACTCAACAAGGTTTAGGGCAACATCATGAAACTCAAGTACTTTAATTATTTCATCGCCAATAATAAAATTGCGTGTAGTATTAGCTTCAACTAATATTTTGCGTGTATGGTTAAAGTTTAACATGCCCAATATTAGCAATGCTAATATTGGGGGTAGCATTACGTTAAAAATAAGTTGTTTAAAGATTGTTGTTTTACGCTTAGCTGCCATAAGAAAATCTATCATTATAATATTGAATTAATTAAATCTCGAATAATTTTATTTTTTGTTAAAAATAGTTTGCTCATGCTGTTTTTGCTTATCCCAATAAAATACTCATAATTTGTAGAACTATTACTTTCAAAATTGATATCCCCTTCAATTAATAAATTAGTGTCATAGGTTTTTGATAATTCATTTTGGTTTGCAACCAAAAATACAAAATATTTTTTTATCTCATCGGTGTTATTGAAAAATTGTGAATTAACTGATTGTTTAATCTCAATATATTCTGACAACTCAGTAACAGAGTTATTGTCAATTTTCAAATGTTTTAGAAGTATCTCATCAATACTAAAAAGCGATGGTAAAACCGGGGTATTTTTATCAATATGCTTTAAATTTTTTAATAAAGCCAGTGTCATTCGGGGTTTTAACTGCTTAAGTTTTGTTGGTTGTATTTGATTGGCTGCAATAGCTGCAGCTAATTGCAGTTTGGGTACAGGGTTAAAAAGTTGAGCTACAATATCATTGGTTATTTCATCAAATAGTTTTGTATATTCAACTAAGGCGGTTTTTTTTGTTTCAATACTAATTAAATTCGGGTCGCGGTTAATAATATTCAAAAGCAATTCTTTATCTGATGTTGCCGAAACCGGAAAAAATTCTTCAAAAAGCCTTGTTTTTTCATTTACAGGAATATCGTCAAAAATAGTTATTATCATGGGTTTTATCTCCTCTGATAAAAACAGGTCGAATAGTTCCAATGCATAGCTAATACCTTCTGCTGTATCACTCTCTAGATAATCTTGTACATGTTGAACCGATGTTGTGTCGTAGGTAATTGACAGCAAATCGGGCAGCGTTTTTTGGTGGTGGTTAAATTCGTAAGTAATTGCCTTTTTTATTGGATGTTTATTGTGTGATGAGCTTAATGAAGCTAAAGCAGAGTAATCCCACGCAAGAGTTTGTGCTGCTTCGGTTATTGAGTGAAACATTTTAGGAAGCTCTTTTTCTGTGGGCTGGTAATCTAAATGTTTTAGGGAGCTAATTGTTTTTTCTTTAATTTCTTTTCTGTGATGCGAAATATTATTAAGTAAAAAAACAATGCTCTCATTAGTGTTGTATCTGCCAATAGTATCAATTAATGCTAATTGTGCAATAAGTGAAATATCGGTTTTGTAAAACATTTGAATTAAATGCTTTACACTTTTTTTACCCATTTGCTGTAATGAGTTTAATGCCGATGGTAATAGGTATTGCGAATCGAGAAATTCAACTAAGGTGTTTATTAATTCCAATTCTCCCATAGTACCACAAATACGAATGCTGGTAATTTGGGTTTTAGTATTGGGGGCTCTTAGCAGTGAGCTTAACAGGGTAAGCCTATCTTTTTTATTAAGTTTATTTAAATAGGCAATAGCACTATTAACATCAGTTAAGTTATCGGAATTTAAATAAGTGCTAAGCTCTTTTACAGTGGCATTTTTTATTGGTTTTGTTTTATACTGTTTGTTAATTAAAATGTTCCAATTATCAGGGGTTGCCTTTTGTGAGTTTAATAAAAGTACTTCTATAATATGTTCTCTCGATAAAAAATTGAGCTGTTCAGGTGAAAAATGTCCTATTAGTATTTGCAAGGTTTTTAAATAATCATATGGGGCATAATTTCTTAAATGGGTTAGTTTTGTTAATAACCTTTGTGGCGTACCAATAAGGTTTTTAAAACTTTGTATTATAGAATTTTCTATACTTGCATCATCGCCAGATATATTTTGTTTTAGTGCTTTCTCAAGGTTTGCTCCAGGTTTTTTCGTTTCAATAACAGC
>CBDUWQ010000103.1:0-12902 GCA_965370965.1 uncultured Bacteroidales bacterium | reverse complement strand
TTATTTATGCAAAGATAATAAAAATAATTGTAACTAAGTTAACACCTCTATATTTTTTAACAAAAACTGCCTAACCCCTGCCGATGGTATTACCTTAGTAAGCTGTAAATTTATCTCGCTTCTGCTTTTAATGTATTGCAAATTAAACGATTCTAATTTTTCTAAAATAAACCTATGGTCAGCAACCAGGTCGTCTTCTTTGTCAAATTTGCATGTACGCGGGCTAATATCAATTACCACAAGCTTTTTAACCCTTTCGGGATACAGGGCTGTAAAAAACATAGCCACCTTACCTCCCATTGAATGTCCCATAATAGTGGCCTGGCCAATATCATTATCGTTCATAAACTCAACCAAATCATTAACCATAACATTATAATTATGCTCGGGCAAGTGCGGCGATGCTCCATGGTTGCGTAAATCAATAACATATACCATGCAATACTGCATTAACTCTCTTGCAATACTAACCCAGTTATCCGATGAACCAAATAACCCATGCATTATTATTAAAGGCTCACCTTCGCCAAATTTTCTATAGTTTAATTTTGCCATATGCTTATGTATAATTAGCCTAATTTTGTCAACAACTTAATCGTATCAAACGTTATATTTATCAAACAAATGTGCAATAATGTTCAAATTTACCTATTTTTAACACTTTACATATTTAATTATAATGTTAGCATCAGAATTATTATCGGAAATTGTGCCTGCTGTTCATAAAGACGACAAGGCAACAGAAGCACTCAACTGGATGGATGTTTTTAAGGTTTCGCACCTTCCAATTGTTGATAATGATGAGTATATAGGATTAATATCGGATGCTGATATTTTTGATATGAACAATCCTGAAACACCCATATTGCAACATTCATTGTCATTAGAGAAACCATTTGTAAAAGCCCACCAGCATATTTTTGAGGTTGCAGAACTGGCATCAAAACACAAATTAACTGTAATTCCGGTGCTTGCACAAGACGAGCATTACCTTGGTTTAATAACAATTAACGATTTAGCAAAGGAGTTTTCACACCTTATGAGTACCGAAAATCCGGGTGGCATTATTGTATTAGAGGTTAAAACAAATGATTATTCGTTAAACGAAATAGCTCAAATTATTGAAGGCAACGACACCAAAATACTTAGCCTGTATATTCGCACAAAAAAGCCTGTCGATAAGGTTGAAATTACCATTAAACTAAATAGAACCGATATTTCGGCAGTTATTCAAACTTTTGAGCGATATAGCTATAAAATAAAAGAAATTCATTCAGAGAATAGCGAAATAAATTCATCATTAAAGGATAGAATGGACTCTTTCCTCAAATACTTAAGCATATAGGTGATTACAAAAAATCTTCTTCTTTACACACTTATTTTAATTATCCCCCTATCCTCTTTTGGCAAAAAAAAAGATAAGGCTGATCCAATTGTCGATTCCACCCAAATAGTTATAAATAAGATATTTGTTGGAGGCAATAAAAAAACAAAGAAAAAAATTATACTCAGAGAGCTTGTTTTTAAACTCGGCGACACCATTTATCAAGAGAGACTTGAAAGACATATTACAAAATCAAAAGAGAACCTTATTAATACCTCACTATTTAATTATGTAACTATAAATACAATTAATGATAGTGCAGGCAAAATAAATATTTATGTATTGGTTGAGGAGAGGTGGTATTTGTGGCCATATATTATTTTTGAGCAGGCCGACAGAAATTTAAGCGCTTTTTTGCACAACAAAGACTGGAGCAGAATAAACTACGGTTTAATGCTTGTTAAAAATAACTTTAGGGGCATGGGCGAAACCCTTAAACTAAAATTCCGTTTTGGTTATAAAGAGCAATTTCAGCTGGCATATGAAATACCATATTTAGGAAAATTGCGTAAGCATGGGCTTTCGACCGAGTTTAGTTGGTTTCGTCAACACGAAATTTACTACTTAACCCAAAATGATCAACAAGTTTTTTACAAAAACAAAAATGCGCATGTTTCAAAGGCTCATAGCACAAGGCTGACATACCAATTTCGCAAAAAACACTATTTGCGCCACAATATATCAGCCATATATTCATATGTACAGGTTAATGATACCATAATTGAGCTTAACAGTAACTATTTTGGCAAACCAATAAACAACACACAATATTTAACCCTAATTTATAATTTAAACCTCGACAAAAGAAACTACAGGCATTACCCTTTAACAGGATACAATTTTGAAATAACCTTTGTACAAAAAGGATTAAACCTTTTGCATAACGAAATTGAGGGTATTTGGGAAATTGAATCGTTGGGATATTATTATAAAGAATTTAACGATAGGTGGTATAGTGGCTTTGGGGCAAGAGGCAAAATATCGTCAAACAGAAAACAGCCGTATTTTATTGAGCAAGCACTTGGTTATGGTACCTATTTACGCTCATTTGAATATAATGTAATTGATGGACAGAGTTTTATAACAGGTCGCACATTTTTAAAATATGCAATAATACCCCTGCAAGTTAAACATATTGAAAATTGGGGGTGGTCAAAATTTAATAAAATACATTACAGCCTATTTGTAAATGCATTTTTTGATTCAGGTTATGTAAATGATGTAATGCACGATATAACAAATAATTTGCCAAATACATTTTTGGCCAGTGCCGGAATTGGCGTCGATATTGTTGCATATTATGATCAAATAATACGTTTTGAATACTCATTTAACCGATTTAATCAACATGGTTTTTTTATTCATGTTAATAAAGCATTTTAATATGCCATTTAATCATAAAAATAAAAACACATAACTACTTAATAATTCTGATTTACTCTATATTTGTAAAATATTTTAATCCCATATACAAATGAAAGTAGGCATTTATGCAAAAAATATAGGTTCCGGTTTTTTATCAAATATTATTGAATTATTTGATATTTTAAAAAAGCATAATTCAAGCATTTGGCTTCATCCACAATTTAATGATGCTTTAAATAGTAACCCTACGGTCTTACCCATCGCAAAAAGCAATATTATTAAGGGAGATAAAGTACCTTGCGATCTCGATTTTTTGATTACCATTGGGGGTGATGGTACTTTTTTAGAGGCCTTATCTGCTATTAAGCTAAAAAATATACCATTGCTGGGCATAAACACCGGCCGATTGGGTTTTTTGGCTGACATTTCACCAAATGATATACAATCAACTATAAATGCCATTGTCAAAAACGAATTTAAAATTGAAAACCGATCTATTATTGAAGCAAAATTAGACCCCATTCAGGGAATAAAATTTCCATTTGCCTTAAACGATTTAACTGTCCATAAAAGAGATTCATCTAGCATGATAACAATTAGCGCTTATATTGATGATAATTTTTTATCAAATTACTGGGCCGATGGGTTAATTATTTCAACTCCAACAGGCTCCACCGCATATTCTATGAGCGCAGGAGGTCCTATTGTTACACCAAACTCAAAAAACCTGATTATAACACCCATTGCTCCACATAATTTAACGGTAAGGCCATTGGTAATACCCGACAGTCATAAAATATCGTTAAAAATTGAAAGTCGCGACAGTAAATTTCTACTTTCGCTCGATTCAAGAGCATATGTAATTGATGAAACGCTTGAAATTCAAGTAAAGATAGCCAAAACCCATGTTTCGTTAATAAAACTCAATAATTATTGCTACTACTCTACCCTAAGAAACAAACTTATGTGGGGAGTTGATAAAAGAAATTAGGTCATTAATCATAAGTATTGCATGGTTTGTTATAATTTTTAAGGTTATTAACTCCTAAATTTGAAAATTATTCTTATTTTTGACCACATGCTAAAAGTAAATAATATACTTATTTTCAAGGAAAAACAATATTTATGAGAAAAGTTACCCTGCTTTTATTTACAGGTTTAATACTTTTGCCTACAATAATTTTTAGTCAATCAAGTCGCTGGAAAAGAACTCGCTATGAAATAGTAGGCGGGCTTGGCATTTCGGCATTTATGGGCGATTTAGGAGGTGGCAAAGGCTCCTCACACTTTATTAGTGATTTTAATTTTACATCTCAAAGGCCATTGATTAATGTCGGAATGCGATATAAAATTCTTGAGCCATTAGCAGTTAAAGCAACAATTACCTATGGTATGTTAAGTGCTGATGATTCCAAATCTTCAAATATCTACAGGCTGGACAGAAACCTATCGTTCAGCTCTCAAATTTTTGAATTTGCAACACAAATTGAATACTCTTTTCTTAAAGAGCCTGTAAGCCACAGGTATAGTTTAAAACGGAAGCGAAGTAAGTTTTCATTAAAAAACCTTAAGATTAACGCTTACGTATTTACAGGGTTGGCAGGTTTTTGGTTTAACCCAAAGGGTAAAGATGACGGCCCTGATGGTAATGGAGAATGGATTGCATTACAACCATTGGGAACAGAAGGACAAGGCTTAATGGAAGGGCGCGAAAAATATTCAAGAATACAATTGGCAATACCACTTGGCTTAGGTTTAAAATATGGCTTAACGCGTCAAATAAGTATTGGCATAGAATTTGGGGCACGATATACCTTTACCGATTACATTGATGATGTAAGCACAACATATGTTGATAACACATGGCTTACATCAAGCAACAGAATTGCCGGAAGATTGGCTGATAAAAGTACATGGTCAGAAAATCCATTACCGGCACCTCCTGAAAGTAAGGGTGGAGTTCATTATGGTGCAGGAAATCAGAGAGGCGAATCAAAGTACAATGATTTTTATTTTTTCTCGTTAGTTACTGTATCATATAAATTAAGAACAGGACGTAACGGATTACCCAAGTTTTAGTAAAATATTTATTTTTAGTTCTCTATATAAACCTTATGATAAAGCGCATTATATATATAATTTTTTTTATATCATTTGTCTCTCAAGGATACTCTCAAGCATGGAGTCGATATAAATATGAGTTTTATTATGGGGCAGGGTTTACTAATTTTATGGGCGATGTTTCGGCACCTACTGACCCTAGCAAAAATATATGGGTCAATTTTTTCAATACAATAGGAGTTACTGCAAATACCGGACTACGGTATAAATTTGCTGACAGACAATATGTGAGGGGCAGCCTGTTTTTAGGACAGCTATATGGCGAAGACCCTGCTAATAACCCTAAATATTGGTATCGTGGGATATCATTTAATTCATTTTTTACAGAACTTAGTGTGAAATATGAATTTATGATTTGGAAAGAGAAAAAAAGGGTTACTGTTTATAGAAAACTTGGGGAATCATCATTTAAAAATTTTTCAATGCCAACATATCTATTTATTGGTGTAGGAGGTAATTTTAGTATTGGTAAATTTAAAAATAAAACCGGCACTTCTGTAAGAACAGAAAATTATACCAACTTTGCACCGGTAATACCTTTTGGCATAGGTTTTAAATATAAAATAAATAGGCTTACATATATTAATTTAGAAGCCGAATGGCATTTTACCATAACAGATGGACTTGATAATGCTATTGGAACCCCTGAAAACAGTTACGGCGAATGGTATGATCAATACCAGTCCATTACTTTTAATATAGTACATAAACTACGCCAAAATCAGAACGGAACACCAAAATTCAGGCACAAATAACCACCCTAACCTAAAACCAACAATGCACACTATTTATAAATATTTACCAAAGCTTATAACCGTATTGCTATTTTGCATTTTAATTACCCCTTTAAAAGCTCAAATGAAAAAAAGTGGCGAAATTGGTGTATCTGTAGGTGGCTCGTATTATTTGGGCGACATTAATAAAATACCATTTGTTGGAACAAAATTGTCGGTGGGGGCTTTGTACAGGCATACCATTGACACTCGGCTTGCTTTAACAGGAGTTTTTACCTATGGCAAATTATCAGGTGATGATGCCAAATCAAACAATAGTTTTCAAATTGAGCGTAACAAATCGTTTAACAATGCGTTTTACGAATTGGGCGCTGTTGGTGAGTTTAATTTTACCCGCTTTTTGCCTGCAAACAAAAATTACATTTATACACCCTATGTATTTGCAGGATTAGGTGGCTTTTATTATCCTAATGGAGAAAAATCGAAATTTATACTTAATATACCATTTGGGATAGGAGTAAAATACAATATAAACAGAAAAATAATTTTTGGGGCTTTTGCAGGAATGAGAAAAACATTTAACGATGATATTGATTTTGAATATACTCCTCCCACGCCGGGGCATACATTTAAGCAATATGGATATGCCGGAAATAAAGACTGGTACTCTGTTTTTGGTATTTCTTTGTCATATAAAATAAAATATCCGATGAATTGTCCCGCATTTGACTAAATTTGTGCAAATTTTTCAGTATGGATTTTAAAGACCGGTTAATAAAGGATAAGCTACCAAAACATATTGCCATAATAATGGATGGTAATGGCAGGTGGGCCAAAAAAAAAGGAAATATCCGTATTTTTGGTCATAAAAGCGGTGTAAATGGAGTTAAAGAATCCTCTGAAGCCTGTGCCGAGCTTGGCATAGATTACCTTACACTATATGCTTTTTCAACCGAAAACTGGAACCGCCCAAAAATTGAAGTTGCAGCATTAATGGAGCTCCTTATTTCAACCATAAATTCTGAAGTAAGTACACTATTAAAAAACAATATTCGTTTAAATGCAATAGGCAGTTTAAATGATTTACCAAAAAAAGCATTTAAAAAACTAATGGAGGCAATTGAGAAAACTAAAAACAATACAGGGTTAACTTTAACATTAGCTTTAAGCTACAGCTCAAAAACCGAAATAATTAATGCAGTAAAAACTATTGCTAATGATTGCTTAAAAAACAATTTAAAACCTAACGATATTGACGAAAAGGTATTTGAAAATCATTTAAGCACAAATGGCATGCCCGACCCTGATTTATTGATAAGAACTAGTGGCGAGCAAAGAATAAGCAATTTTTTGTTATGGCAAATGGCTTATACAGAGTTATATTTTAGTGAAGTTTTATGGCCCGATTTTAACCGTAACGAACTTTACAAAGCCATATATGAATATCAAAATCGCGAAAGAAGATACGGTTTAACAAGCGAACAATTAGAGAAATAAAACGAAACAATTAAATATAATTGAGAACAAAAATAGCGGAATGAGAAAAACAATATTTGTAATATTACTAATTACAATATACAACTTAACAACATTTGCTCAAGAACAAACTAACACGCGACTTTCAAATATTGATTATGCCCAGCCAAAAGAATATGAGATTGGTGGCATAACTATTTCGGGTATTAAATATCTTGACCGCAACGTTTTAATACACCTTTCGGGTCTAAAAGTTGGAAATACAATAACAGTACCCGGCGATGATATTACAAAAGCTATAAATAAATTATGGAAACACGGCCTGTTTGGCGATGTGGAAATTAGCGCTACAAAAATAGTTGGTAACAAAATTTTTCTTGATATATTCCTTAAAGAGCGGCCAAGGTTATCAAAATTCTCATTTACCGGAGTTTCAAAAGCCGAAGCCGATGACTTGCGCGATGAAATAAAGCTTATTCGCGGCAGCCAAATTACTGCTGATATTATAAATTCAACATCAAGAAAAATATGCAATTATTATATCAACAAAGGTTTTTATAATGCAACATCAAACATTACACAGGTTGAAGATACGCTAATGCCCAATAGTGTAATATTGACAATTGATGTTGATAAAAAACAGAAAATAAAAATTTACGAGATATTTTTTGATGGAAATGAAGTATTTACCGATGCAAAGCTTCGCAGAACCATGAAAGATACCAAAAGAAAAACATGGTATAATCTTTTTAAATCTTCAAAATATATTGAAAATGTTTACGAAGAAGATAAACAAAAAATTATTGCAAAATATAATGAAAAAGGTTTTAGAGATGCAGAAATTGAAATAGATTCAGTTTACAAATATGATGAAAGGACTCTAAATCTATATATGAAAATTAACGAAGGAGGACAGTACTATTTTAGGAATATTGAGTGGGTAGGTAATACCAAATACCCAACAGAGTTACTTAACCATAGTTTAGGAATAACAAAAGGAGATGTATTTGACCAGTCGGTATTGGATAAGCGGCTTTTTGGAGATGAAGATGCTGTTTCGTCTCTTTATCTTGACAGGGGGTATCTGTTTTTCTCTGCTATTCCGGTTGAGATTCATGTTGAAAACGATTCTATTGATTTAGAAATAAGGATATTTGAAGGAAAACAAGCACGTATTAATAAAGTAATTATTTCGGGCAATACACGTACCAACGAACATGTTATTCGTCGTGAGGTTTGGACAAAACCCGGCGAACTGTTTAGCCGTGCCGATATTATTAGAACCAACAGAGAACTTGCAAACCTAGGGTATTTTGACCCTGAAAAACTTGATGTGCGTCCTACACCCAACCCTGCCGATGGCACGGTTGATATTGAATATATTGTTGAGGAGCGTGCATCTGACCAAATTGAGCTTTCAGGTGGCTGGGGAGGTGGTATGGTTATTGGAACCATTGGACTAACATTTAGCAATTTCTCACTCAAAAATATTTTTAACCTTGAATCATACAGCCCTTTGCCCACAGGCGATGGGCAAAAACTCTCAATAAGAGGGCAAACAAATGGTAAATTTTACCAATCATATAGTATGTCGTTTACCGAACCGTGGCTTGGGGGCAAAAAACCCAACTCACTAACAGTATCAATATACCATTCGGTTAGGTCAAAGTATAGTTATTATAACAGTAGTACAACTAATACCGGTCAAAACATGAAAGTTACAGGTGCATCGGTAGGTATTGGCCGCAGATTAAACTGGCCCGATACCTATTTTACACTTTATAACGAAATTAGTTATCAAAAATATAAGCTCAATGATTTTGACATGGGTAACATGTTCGTATTTACCAACGGAACATCAAATAATATAAATTTCACTACTGTTTTTGGGCGTAACTCAGTTGACCAGCCTCTTTACCCAAGGCGAGGTTCAAATATATCATTAAGCCTTTCGTTAACACCTGCCTATACATTATTTAAAGAAAATGATTTTTGGTTACTAAGCGATGCTGAAACAGAACAGATAGAATATGACTATCCTGAAAATAGTTTATATGTTATTGACCAGCGCGAAAAGGCAATAAAATATAATTGGATTGAGTACCACAAATGGAAATTCAAATCGGACTGGTACACACAAATTGTAAATAAACTTGTTTTGCGTACAAGTTTGGAATTTGGCTACAAGGGGCATTATAGCTCAAACTTAGGACCTTCACCATTTGAGTCGTTTCAGCTTGGTGGCGATGGAATGTCAGGATACAGTTATTATGGAACCGATGTTATACCTTTGCGCGGATACGACAACGGTCCCGGTGGGCGTGGCTCGTTAACTGCATGGCCGCAAGCTAACGTTTACAATAAATACACATTAGAGTTGCGCTATCCGCTTACCCTAAACCCATCGGCAACAATTTATGCCATGGGCTTTTTAGAGGCCGGCAACTCTTGGTTTCATATCAATCAGTTTGACCCTTTTGATGTTTATAGAGCTGCAGGCGTAGGATTAAGGTTTTGGCTGCCTATGTTTGGGTTGTTGGGTGTTGACTGGGGCTATGGCTTTGATCCGGTACATGGTCAAATGAATGCAGGAAGAGGCCATTTTGCATTTACTATTGGTCAACAGTTTTAATAACTCAATTTTGATTTAATTTTTTTTAATAATAAAAAATGCACGAAATTTGCTTAGCCTGAATAATTCATGCGTTTAGTTTGATGTAGCTGTAAGGCATCGGAAACCGCCGATATATCTTTATATTTCAAGGGTTTCGTAACGAAACAGATGCATTAAAATAAATGCACTTGGAAACTTTTTCAAAAATTAATTTTTTTACTAAAATACCCTTTTGTTGTGATAATCAATATGTTAACTGCTTTTTCAAAAAGTTTATGAATTATTCAGGTTAGGAACTGTTAAAAAATAAGATACTCATAAAAGCCTTAATTATTTTTGTTCCTGACAAGACGAAAAATCAGCGCATAGTATCATTACAGAATGATTTTTTAACCTGTATAGCCGACTATGCAGGCGCAATCAGGGGCAAAAAGAATAAGGCTAACTATATAAACAGCTCCTTAGTTCAAATTCAATGTTATTATTAATTTAAAAAACAGCACAATGAAAAAACTAACATTTATACTATTTGCCATATCTCTTTCAACCTTTTCAATGGCTCAAAAGTTTGCTTATGTTGATACCGACTATATTTTAAAAAGTATCCCAACATATGAATCGGCTCAAGAGCAATTGCAAATAATGAGTAACGATTGGCAAGCTGAAATTGAAGCAAAATATGCCGAAGTTGAAAAACTTTATAAAGAATTTCAGGCTGAAAAGATTTTGTTAACCGAAGACATGAAACAACAACGCGAAGAAGAGATAATACAAAAAGAGAAATTTGTTAAAGATTTACAAAAAAAGTATTTTGGGCAAGAAGGGGACTTGTTTCGAAAGCGCAAAGAGCTTATTGAGCCAATTCAAACCGATATTTTTAATGCCATTAAAGGAATTGCTGCCGACGGTAATTATGCTGTAATTTTTGATGCTGCAGGAGGCACCAGTTTTCTTTATAGCAATCCAAAATATGATAAAAGTGATATGGTATTAGAAAAACTGGGATTTAAAAATTAATTTATATATTTGCTACTGCGCAATTTGAAGATTATATTAAACTAAAAAAAATAAACAGATGAAGAAGATTTTAACTATTGCTATTATTTTAGCTGCTACTTTAATGGGTAGCCACACTTTTGCCCAAAAACAGTATAAGTTTGGACATATTGATTCTAATCAATTGCTATCAATGATGCCCGAAAGAGCAAATGCGAAAACTGAATTGGAGAAATATGCCAAGCAATTGGAGAGTACCTTATCCGCTATGCAAGCTGAATTTGAAAGAAAGTATCAAGAGTATCAGGCAACTGCCGATTCACTTTCTCCATTTATTCGCCAAACCAAAGAGGGTGAATTGGGTGAAATGCAACAGCGTATTCAAACTTTTCAGCAAACTGCCCAACAAGATTTGGGACAGAAAGAAAATGAGCTTTTACAACCAATTATTGCAAAAGCTAAAAAAGCTATAGACGATGTAGCTGCCGAAGGTGGTTTTATTTATGTATTTGACTCGGGTACAGGTGTACTTTTACACTTTAGCAGCGATAGTCAAGATATTTTGCCTTTGGTAAAAGTTAAATTAGGAATACAGTAAAAGAAGTTGAAAAGTTAAAAGTACTTAAAGTGCCTAAAATTATAGACTTTACTTCTATAACTTTAGGCATTTTTGTTTTTAATAGTGAGGGTTTCGCTATTAAAAACAGATGGATTAGATTCAATTTGTAAGAATTTGGCAAGTAGAGCGAAGCCCTCACTTTACTCAAATAAAAGCAAAAACTATGAATAAAAATCCCATAGGAATTTTCGACTCCGGCGTTGGTGGTCTTACCGTTTGGAAGGAGGTAAAAAAACTTCTTCCTAACGAAGATATAATATACCTTGCCGACAGTAAAAACTGCCCCTATGGTACAAAATCACATAACAAGATTATAAGGCTTTCAACAGCCAATGTTGATTTTCTTTTAAAGCAAAATTGCAAATTAATAATAGTGGCATGTAATACTGCTACTGCCGCTGCAATTGAAACCCTAAGAGAAAACCATTTAGTACCATTTATAGGTATGGAACCCGCAATAAAACCCGCAGCCATAAATACAAACTCCGGTAAAATAGGGGTGCTGGCCACCAAAGGAACTTTTAAAGGCAAATTATATAAGGAGACAAGCGATAAATATGCAAACAATATTTCAAAAATAATTCAAATTGGCGAAGGTCTGGTTGAACTTGTTGAAAGTGGGAATGTTAACTCGGAAAAAGCCCAATTGCTTTTGCAAAAATATTTAAAACCTATGATTGATGCAGGTGTTGACCAAATTGTGCTGGGCTGTACGCATTATCCTTTTTTTATACCATTAATAGAGAAGATTATTCCAAAATCAATTAAAATAATTGACCCTGCACCTGCAATAGCAAAAAGGGCTAAGGATATTTTAACAAAAATGAATATTGAAAATTCTGAAAATAGTGCAAAATATACTTTTTATAACTCAAATAGTGATTCGAGAATAATGAAACAGCTTTTAAAAAGCATTACAGGAACTGATTATCCTATTGTAACAATCTAACTATTCCTTATACCAACCTGCATACATTAAATAATTATTGGCAATTTTCTCAATCATCTCTTTAGTTTGGTTTGGCTCAATATCTTTTACCTTTTTAGCCGGAACACCGGCATACACACTATTAGGCTCAACAATAGCATTGCTTAACACCAACGCATTGGCTGCAATTATTGAATTCTCGTTTATAACGGCATGGTCTAAAACAGTAGCTCCAATACCCACCAATACATTATTTTTAATTGTGGCACCATGTATTGTAACATTATGCCCTATTGAAACATTATTACCAATATTAATTACCGATTTTTGATACAACGTGTGCAAAACCGAGCCATCCTGAATGTTAACCCTGTTTCCGATTTTAATTGAATTAACATCACCCCTTATAACTGTATTAAACCAAATGCTACAATCATTACCAATAACTACATCGCCAATAATTGTTGCATTATCTGCCAAAAAGCAATTTTTGCCAATAACAGGGTCAAAACCACGCACCGCCTTAATTAAAGCCATAAATAATAAATTTTATTTAGTTGTTCTTATCGAAAAGATTCTCCCCTGTAAGATATCTGCAAACATAATAATAAAATGTCAAGTTTCACAAGGTTGTTTACGAAGACTTGCATAATAAACTTGTTGCA
>CBDUWQ010000102.1:0-12920 GCA_965370965.1 uncultured Bacteroidales bacterium | reverse complement strand
AAAGTTTTAAACTCCTTGAAAATTATTGCTACTTTGTAAACTGATTAGTAACAATTTATTAATGATAGTACTTTATTTCAACTGATTAGCAACAACTAATTTTGTGAATTATTCAGACCCCCAACAAGCAAGTTTTTTCCTATTATAGAAACACACAAACTACAGTAAATAAACAATTTGCCATTCTATGTATAAGGTAGGTTAAAAAAGATTTATGTGAAAAAATACTGTATTAATTTCAAAACTTAAAGAGTATTTGTAACCTTTGCACAAAAAGTCGTCAAATCATAAAACTAAATTAACATATAATTAATAATGAGTATTTTTCAAGCAATTGATATTAATAAACAGTTTGTAAACCATAAGGCACTTAATAATGTAAGCATTGATGTGCCCGAAGGAAAAATTTTTGGGCTGCTTGGTCCTAATGGTGCCGGAAAAACAACTTTAATTAGGATTATTAACCAAATAACTGCGCCCGATAGTGGAACCCTTTATTTTAAAGGCAGACCGTTGCAGCCAAACGATGTGCAAAATATTGGTTATTTGCCCGAAGAGCGTGGGTTGTATAAAAAAATGAAAGTGGGCGAACAGGCTGTATATCTGGCAAGGTTAAAAGGACTTACTAGGCACGATGCCATTAAAAAACTAAAGTATTGGTTTGAAAAGTTTGAGATACAACCATGGTGGGATAAAAAAGTTGAGGAGCTGTCGAAGGGTATGCAACAAAAAGTACAGTTTATTGTAACCATTTTGCACGAGCCCGAGTTGTTGATATTTGATGAGCCATTTAGCGGATTTGACCCAATAAACACGAAATTATTAAAAAACGAAATTTTATCACTTAAGGAAAAAGGTAGTACTATTATTTTTTCAACTCATGTTATGGCATCGGTTGAGGAGGTTTGTGATAATATTGCGTTGATAAACAAATCGGAGAAGATTTTAGACGGTGCTATTGATGATATTAAGCAAAAGTTTAAAAGCAATTTATTTGAGTGTACTTATAATGGCAATTTCAATAAAGTTGAAGCTCTTATTAACGGTAAAATTAAGGTAATGGAGCATCGTGAAAATCACAATTTGCACTACCTTAAAGGTGAATTAACTGAGTTACAGAATAATAATGAATTTATGAATCTGATTTTACCCGAAGTAAATATTGCATCGTTTAATGAGGTGATTCCAAAAATGGATGATATTTTTATTAAAGTGGTTGAGGAAGACGAGTAATAAGTTTGAAGTTGGAAAGTTTAAAGTTAGAAAGTTCAAAGTTTAAAGTTCAAAGTTTAAAGTTAAAGTTAAAGGTTTGAAGGTTCAAAGTATAAAGGTTTAAGATGTAGTTTTTGCGCTTAACAAACAGCTTACTTACTTCAATAAAAGTTAAAAAAATGTAGATTATGAGTAAAATATCAACAATAATATCAAGAGAATATACCACAAGAGTCAAAAAAAAGTCATTTCTTATAATGAGTATTGTTGGTCCCCTGCTTTTTGCAAGTTTAATGATAGCCCCCACTTGGTTGGCACAAATAGAAGATACCGAAGTAAAACTGATAGCGGTAGCCGATAGTTCGCAACTGTTTATTGACGAATTTCCTGAAACAGATTATATAAAATTTGAGTATTTGCCCAATGCAAATTTGCAAAAGCATAAAGATAATTTTTATAAAAGTGATTATTATGCTCTTTTGTACATTAGCCATATTGTAGCCAGCTCGCCCAATGCCGTATTTTTGTATTCCGACAAGTCGCCCAGCTTGGGTGTGCAAATGCATATATCAAATGCCATTGAAAAACGGCTTGAGCGCGACAAATTAAAAACTTATGGTATTGACGAAAATGTGTTGCAAGCAATTAAAACTAATATTACAGTTAGATCGGTAAAATTATCGAAAACAGGCGAAGAGAAGGAGAGCAATTTTACCTTATATATGATTATAGGCTATATTGCCGGTTTTCTTATCTATTTCACAATATTTTTTAGCGGTGCTCAGGTAATGCGTGGGGTAATTGAAGAAAAAACAAGCCGTATTATTGAGGTAATTATATCATCGGTAAAACCGTTTCAGTTAATGATGGGTAAAATTATTGGCGTTGGTTTGGTGGCGCTTACACAATTTGCGCTATGGACTTTATTAACCATGGCAATTTATGCGGGAGTTGTACCTTTGCTTATGCCCGATACGGCTAAACTAAGTCAGGAAATTAAGGTTGAAAGCCTTGCCGAAACAGGTAGCTCGCTAAATGCACAGACGCCTGAAAACGAAGAATTAACATCGAAGGTTACTGAAATGTTGGGTGCTTTAGGCGATATTAATTTTGTGGTAATAATATTTAGTTTTGTTTTCTTTTTTATAGGGGGATATTTTTTATATGCTGCCATGTTTGCAGCCATTGGCTCGGCAGTTGATAGCGAAGCCGATACTCAGCAGTTTATGTTACCTGTAACCTTGCCGCTTATTCTTGCAATAATAATAATGGTTAATATTGTTCAAAACCCCGAAAGCCCCATGGCATTCTGGTTCTCTATTATCCCATTTACATCACCTATTGTAATGATGGCACGCATTCCTTTTGGTGTACCATATCCGCAAATATTTTTATCGGCAATAATATTAATTATTACCTTTATTGCTTTTACTTGGTTGGCCGGAAAAATTTACCGTACGGGAATTTTAATGTATGGCAAAAAATCAAGTTGGAAGGAGATGTGGAAATGGATTAGGTATTAGAGTTAATCAGAGTCTTTTCATAAAGACAGTTTTTTATTTAATCGTATATTATGGTAATAGTTCGTTAACTATTTATAAGTTACTAATACTCAACATATTATACTTTTTGCAAATAATTGTATATATTACTGATAATCAGATCTAACAGAGCCTGTTCCGATATTTTCGGAGTTTTAAAAACTTGTTAGATTTGAAAATTTAACAAACTATTGTTATGGCAAATATTTTGGTAATTGATGATGAAAAAAGCATCAGAAATACATTAAAAGAGATACTTGAGTATGAAAAGCATGAGGTAACCCTTGCTGAAAATGGGGTAATAGGGCTTGAAGTATTAGAAAAAACACTATTTGATGTACTGCTGCTTGATATAAAAATGCCCGAAATGGATGGTATTGAGGTGCTTGAACAGGTTGTAGAAAAATACCCCGATGTTCAGGTAGTAATGATATCGGGTCATGGAAATGTTGATACCGCTGTAAAATCAGTTAAAATAGGGGCGTATGATTTTATTGAAAAACCTTTAGATTTAAACAGGCTGTTGGTTACAATTAAAAATGCAACTGATAGAAATGAACTTATTACCGAAACAAAAACATTACGAAAAAAAATAAGCAAGTTGTACGATATGGTTGGCGAATCGCCTGCTATAATGCAAATAAAAGAGATGATTGAGCGTGTTGCGCCTACCGATGCAAGGGTACTTATAACAGGCGCAAACGGAACGGGTAAAGAGGTTGTTGCACGCTGGCTTCACGATAAAAGCAATCGTGTAGATGCGCCTTTTATAGAAGTAAACTGCGCAGCAATACCATCGGAACTTATTGAAAGTGAGCTTTTTGGGCACGAAAAAGGTGCGTTTACATCGGCTATTAAACAACGCAAAGGCAAATTTGAACAGGCCGAAAAAGGAACTATATTTTTAGATGAAATTGGCGACATGAGTCTATCGGCGCAAGCCAAGGTTTTGCGTGCATTGCAAGAAAATAAAATTACCCGCGTTGGCGCTGACAAGGACATTAAAGTTGATGTTAGGGTAATTGCTGCCACAAATAAAAATATTGAGGAGGAGATTAAAGAAAAACGCTTTCGTGAAGATTTATACCACCGTTTAAGTGTAATATTAATTCATGTGCCATCGCTAAACGAACGAATTGATGATATTCCGCTACTTGCCAATTATTTTATTACGCAAATTTGCAACGAGTACGGAGCACCTAAGGTTGAAATAACCAAAGACGCTTTAGCCGAGCTGAAAAAAATTAACTGGACAGGCAATATACGGGAGTTCAGAAATGTAATTGAGCGGCTGTTGATTCTTTGCAATAAAAAAATTGAAAAAACCGATGTTGTAACATTTGCTAAACCCTTAGGGGGCAATAATAAATAAAAATCTTCAATCGTACGTCGTAAATCTTAAATATTTAAGATTTACGATTTTTAATTGTGGAAGTAATAAGAAAAGCAAATATTTAATTGTACACCTTTATTAATTAAATAAGAATTTTAACTTACTATCCGCCAAGATGGCTGCTATCCAATGTAACACCGCCATCTTGGCGGTTATATAGTATAATAATATGTTTTATGGGCAAACCCTATTTTAACTAAACTAATTACTTGAATTACTCAATATTTTGGCTCAAAGGCAATCCATACTCCTCTACTAATTCAATGCCCATTTGCTCAAGCTCATGTAAAATAGGTATATAAATATCGGGCAGTACAGGTATATGAACCCCTTTAACAGATATTTCGTTTTCAAGAATCATTTTAACGGCGCAAGCAGCCGGTAATGCTACGGTTCTTGCAATAGCTGTTTCGCCGCCGAGTTCTCCAAAATCTAACATTTTTGAGGTAATTACCTCCTCTTTGCCATCGGGGTATTTAGCTAAAAAAACATGCTGTAATACGCACATATCCCTTTCTTTCTCATCAAGCATCATTTTTTCAATCATTAAATCCGACACTATCTCAAATGTTGAATCATTTGTGCGATTCATAGGTTTATTGTCAAATAACCCCAAAAAAACCATTGATTTAATAGCAGTACTTTCTACATTAATATTTAGGTACAATGCCACTTGATTTTTTATGTCTTCTGCTTTTTCCGAACTTATCATTTTTGCCATCATTTGGGCATAAGTCATTCCGGTAAAGTCATGCTTTTTTTCATTAGTTAAGTTTAGTGTTTTTAATGAATCAAGCGATTCGCACCAACCTTTATAACGGAATGTACCCCTAAACATGGTTTTTGTTTCGGGTATTTTATATATATCAATATATGGAATTGAATCACGGTTGGGATAAACCTCAAGCTCTTCAACTTTATTTATATTTAGATTAAAAATATCTTTAAAAAGGTTTTTGGTAGGAACTGTTACTTTTTTGCCACCCTTTAAATATTGCGCATTATTATTTCCGGCAAGTACAACGCCTTTTGGGCTCCATGAAAACTTATAACGAAATGGGTTATCGTTTGAACATTCGGGAGCAGGTAAGGCTCCGCAAATACTGTAAAATTCCATAATTTCACCGTTCAATCCGTGTACTGTATCAATTATACGCATTGCCGACATATGATCAATGCCGGGGTCAAGTCCACACTCATTTAAAATAATAATGCCGGCTTCTTTTGCTTTTGCATCAAGAGCCTGCATGTCAGGTTTTACATACGAAGTGGTTACCATGTTTTTTTTATGTACCACACATTTTTCAGCCACCATAACATGAAATGCATAAGGAAGAAGGCTAACAGTTAAATCATGCCCTTCAATTAGCTTGTCGAGCAAATCAACCTCATCTGCTTCCCAATAAACAGCGTTGCCTTTAGGTAGATTATTAATTAACTCTTCAGCTCTTTCTTTTGTGTTTGATGCTACTGTTACGTAAAAACCTTCGTTTAACAAGTATTTGATAATAGGCCCAGCTATCATACCTGCTCCAAGTATTAGTACTTTTTTCATCCGTTTGTAATTTTGTAATTAGTTGTTATTGTAATATGTAATTTAATCATTACCTGTGTATGTCGTAATTATTTACACTATAACCGTTTCATCTGCTAAAGCAAGATAAACTGATGTATGTTATTATGTTTCTTTTTCGAAAAAAAACAAATGCTAAATTATAACATCCATAAAACCGAGCAAATTATTTGGACATCTTTTAACCATGCTTAAAAACACCGCTATATATCTCTGTTTTATAGCACTTAACTAATGTTTGCCATTTCACAAGTCATATTTATAGAACTCGTAGCGCCTACTACGAGATATTATTGAGCAACACATGTTTTTTTATTGTATTTTTGCAAAAATGGTATTGCTTTTGTTTCTTAGTATCAATTAATTTATAATAAAAATATTAGATAAATTGGAAGAGTTAGATAAAGTATTTCGGTTAGTTGCTAAAACTTTTCAAGGGTTAGAAGAAGTTTTAGCTGATGAATTAAAAACTATTGGTGCAAAAAATGTTGAGGTTCAAAACAGGGCTGTGGTTTTTGATGGCAATAAAGCAATGATGTATAGAGCCAATTACCATGTAAGAACAGCTTTGAGTATTTTAAAACCCATAGCTGAATTTACGGCCGAAAATGAGGATAGGTTATATAAAGAAATAAGTCTTATCAATTGGGGCAAATATATGGATGTTGATGATACCCTTTCGGTATCGGCTGTTACCTTTGGCAAATTTTTTACCCATTCAAAATATGCATCACTTAAAGTTAAAGATGCAATTGTTGACCAGTTTCGCAGTAAGTTTGATAAAAGACCAAATGTTGATACTTATGACCCCGATATGAAAATTCATTTGCATATAGCACATAAAAAATGCACTGTACTGCTGGACAGTTCAGGCGAACCTTTGTTTAAAAGAGGATACCGATTAAAAACAACCAAAGCACCAATTAACGAAGTGTTGGCTGCTGGTATGATTAAAAAATCAGGTTGGAATATGGATTGCGATTTTTTGGATCCCATGTGCGGTTCAGGAACAATTTTAATTGAGGCTGCAATGGCAGCATATGGAGTAGCACCCGGAACTTATCGCAAAAAATTTGGTTTTGAAAGTTGGAATGATTTCGATACTGACATGTTTAATGAAATAGCTGAAGAAACACATGATGAGAATACAGATTTTAAATATAAAATAATGGGCAGCGATATTTCATTGTCTGCCATTGAAGTATCAGAAGAGAACATAAGCAATGCTTTTTTATCGAAAAAAATAACCATTAAAGCACAAGATTTTTTTGATATTAAAACACTTGCCCATAAAACAATTATAATTACTAACCCCCCCTATGGTGAAAGATTGCAACCAAACGATTTAAAAATTTTTTACCAAAAAATAGGCGATAAACTAAAACTTGATTTTGCAGGCTGTACGGCTTGGATAATTGGCAGTAATATGGAGGCAATGAAATTTATTGGTTTAAAACCTGATAAAAAAGTAAAACTATATAACGGTCCTTTAGAATGCTCGTATAGAAAGTTTTCTATTTATGATGGTAGCAAAAAGAATAAACAGAGAGATTTAAATTCGTAAAATAAATATTTGTAGCATTGCCTGTTTAAAATATTTTTAATTAAATTGCAGCAAGTTTATAAAAAAGGGTATTTAAACAAATCATACTGATAATCAGTAATATAAGAGAATTAAAGTTTGATTTTATTAAATAAAAAAGATATTTAATATGGCAAAAGTCATTGCATTAGCAAACCAAAAAGGAGGAGTAGGCAAAACCACTTCAGCTATAAATCTTGCAGCAAGTTTAGCAGTACTTGAGTATAAAGTACTATTGGTTGACGCCGACCCGCAAGGAAATGCATCTTCGGGTTTCGGATTTGATGTAAATAACATAAAGGTTGGTTTATATGAATGTTTGGTTGATGATGCCAACCCTGCAGATAACTTATTAAAAACCGAAATAGAAGGGTTGGATTTGTTGCCATCGAATATTAATTTGGTTGGTGCCGAAATTGAGATGTTAGACCAGCCAAACCGTGAAAAAAAGATGCGCGTGGTAATTGATAAGGTAAAAGACAATTACGACTTTGTTTTGGTTGACTGCTCGCCATCATTAGGTTTAATTACTGTAAATTCGCTTACTGCTGCCGATTCTGTTATTATTCCTGTTCAGTGTGAATACTTTGCCCTTGAAGGTTTAGGAAAACTTTTAAATACCATAAAAATTATTCAAAGCAGGTTAAATACAGAATTAGAAATTGAAGGATTTTTGTGCACTATGTACGACTCAAGGTTACGCCTTTCGAACCAGGTTGTTGAAGAGGTACAGCACCATTTTGAGGATATGGTATTTAAAACTTTGGTACAGCGCAATGTAAAGCTTAGTGAGGCTCCAAGTTACGGCAAACCAATTGTTTTATACGATGCAACATCAAATGGTTCAACAAACTATTTGAATTTGGCTCGTGAAGTACTTCAAAAAAACAACATGACAGATATAAATAAAGAAAGTAAAACAATACAATAACATATATTCAATGGCAGCAAAAAGAAAAGCGTTGGGAAAAGGATTGGGAGCTCTTATTGATGATGCAGGAATAATTAATGCAAATAATCGCAATTCGGCTATCGATGAAATTAAAATAAAATATATTGAAGGAAACCCATTTCAGCCTCGTACCGAGTTTGATGAAAGTACATTAGACGAGTTGGCTCAGTCTATTAAAGAAATAGGTATTATTCAACCCATTACCGTCAGAAAAACCGGCGACAAAAAATATCAGCTTATTTCCGGCGAACGCAGGCTGAGAGCTTCACAACTAGCAGGTTTAGATGCTATTCCGGCTTATGTGCGTACTGCCGACGACCAAGGCATGTTAGAGATGGCATTGGTTGAAAATATACAGCGCGAAGATTTAGATGCAATTGAAATAGCAATAAGTTATCAGCGCTTAATTGACGAGTGTAAGCTTACACAAGAAAAAATGAGCGACAGGGTTGGAAAAAAACGTGCAACGGTTACAAATTACCTCCGTTTGTTAAAACTACCGGTCGAGATACAATTGGGCATCCGTAAAAAATTGATTTCAATGGGGCATGCCAGAGCATTAATCAATGTAAATGATACCGATGACCAACTATATATATTTGAGCAGATAATTAATGAGAGCCTTTCTGTTCGTAAGGTTGAGGATATGGTTCGAAAAATTAAAGAGGTATCTGATAAAGAACCAGAGGAATTAAAAACAGAGGTAAAAAAAGAGTCGGAATATAAAGATCTTGAAAATCATTTAGCAAACTTTTTTAATTCAAAAGTAGCGTTTAAAAGAGGTGCAAATGGTAATGGAAAAATAATTATTCCGTTTAAATCAGACGAAGATTTGGAGCGGATTATAGCAATTTTTGATAAATCAAATTCATAATAGAGGGCTTTATTCTGTGTATTTGGCAGATAATATAATCCGGAATTTAATTGTTGGGGTAATTTTACTTTTTGTTATTAGTATTTCAAAAGACACAAAAAGTCAATATGTTAATGATTATAGATTTTCGGATAGTACATTTAATACTGCCCATTCGCCCAATAAAGCCACATTTTATTCGGCCATACTACCAGGTTTAGGACAAATTTACAATCAAAAATATTGGAAAGTACCCATAATATATGCCGCATTTGGGGGTCTTATATATTATGCCAATTACAATAATTTTGTATATAATAAATATAAAGATGCATATAATATACAACTAAGAATTGATAATGGAGAAATTGGACTTGAGCCTGAATATCCGGGGGCAAGCGCTGACAATTTAAAGCGGCAAAAAGATTTGTGGCGACGTTACCGCGATATGAGTTTTATTGGAATGGGGTTGGTATATGTTTTGCAAATTTTAGATGCCGATGTTGATGCCCACCTTTTTGATTACAATATGAGCGAAGATTTATCGATGCGTATTGAACCGGTTATACTTTACAGCAATGTCTATAATTATAAAACCAATTCATCATCAACAATCGGGTTGCGCTGCTCTATCCGATTTTAATTGCTACCTTTGCATTTAAATTTTAAAAAAAATGATTCTAAATAAAGTATTATTTACTTCACTAATTGTATTGTTGACGCAGTTCTGTTTTGCTGAAACCCACCATCATGACTCGGTTGATTTTTCTAAAAAACAGTTTGAGGTTGAAGTTGACAGTTTAATTAGCCTTTGGTTCAATAAGCAAATGTCGCCCGGTAGTGATACCTCATTTATAGCAAATGATTTTACAGATACTGCATATGTGCCCGATTTCCCCGATTCGGTTTATAAAGCAAGATTAGACAGGTTGCCTGTTGTAATTGATATGTCGTACAATAAAATAGTACGTAATTATATACATATGTATTCGCATAAAAAGCGCAATTTGGTTGAAGGAATAATGGGATTGACAGATTACTATTTTCCTATATTTGAACAGATACTTGATGCCAATAGAATGCCAATTGAATTGAAATACCTTCCTGTAATTGAGTCGGCTTTAAACCCTAATGCAGTTTCAAGGGCAGGAGCTACCGGTATTTGGCAATTTATGTATTACACAGGCAAAGCCTATAAGCTTGAAATAAACAGTTTTGTTGATGAACGTCGCGACCCAATAAAATCAACCTATGCAGCAGTTGAATTTCTTAGCGATTTGTACAATATTTATCATGATTGGATTCTTGTAATTGCTGCTTATAACTGTGGCCCGGGCAATGTAAATAAAGCCATTAGGCGTAGTGGAGGCAAACACGATTATTGGGATATTTATTACCATTTACCACGAGAAACACGCGGATATGTACCTGCCTTTATTGCTGCTACATATATTTTAAATTATAGTGATGAGCATAACCTGCTACAAAAAAAATGTAACCTTCCTATTTTGTGCGACACAATAATGACTACCAAACGTATTCATTTAAAACAAATAAGCCATGTAATGGATATGCCACTCTCTGAACTCAGGAGTTTAAACCCTCAGTATCGTCGCGATATTATTCCCGGCAAGGGCAAAGCATATGCTATACGACTGCCGTTTGAGGAAACAACAGATTTTATCGATTTGCAAGATTCTATTGTAGCTTATAAAGATTCAGTATATTTTAATCCAGCAGCACTATCAAAAACACCTAAATATACAACCTTTCATCCGGGGCCACCAAGCAAAAACCATGTAAAAATCACATATGTAGTAAAATCGGGCGATAATTTAGGGTTTATTGCCGAATGGTATAGCGTAACGATTTCAAACATAAAATACTGGAACAACATTAGGGGCAGTAGAATATGGGCAGGAAAAAAGCTTAAAATATATGTTCATAAATCGAAAGTCAATAAATACAAAAGTATTAATAGTATGACTTTTGCACAAAAGCAAGCTACCATTGGTAAAACTGTGAAAACAAAAAACATTAAACCTGTAAAACCATTAAATGATGGCGAGTATGAGCTTTACACCGTTAAAAATGGTGATACCTTATGGGATATAGCAAGGCTTTTTCCGGGAGTAACCGATACCGAGATTATGCGTTGGAACGGAATTACAAATGCCTCAAAAATTTCGGTGGGGCAGCAGCTTAAAATCAAAATTAAAGGGTAGTAATTTATTCAAAATACTTACCTTGTGTTTTATGAAACCAAAAAAAATACTGGCATTTTTATCCCTTATCTTTTTTGTGGCAATAGGATTAGCCCTGTTATTTCCTGAAACTGGCATTGCTGTTGGCGATAATATTCAATTAAAATTCCATTGGTCATTTAACCGGTTTACTCAAAAAAATGTTCAATACGCCAATATTAATAAAATAATTGAAGATAATAAACCTATTGTTCAATATGATACTTTGTTGATTCCTTTACATGAAGTTGAAAAACCCATTGATACCATAAGGGCAAGTGCTGCCAACTTAAATAAAAAAGTACAGCAAATTGAGTATCCAGCCGGCGATTACTCAATTTTAATGCCTTTTTTTAAAAAACTTGATAATTCAGGTAAAAAAAGGGTCAGAATTCTGCATTATGGTGACAGCCAAATAGAGGGCGACCGAATTACAGGATATTTACGTAATAAATTCCAAAGGCAGTTTGGTGGCAGCGGGCATGGGCTTTTATCGGCAATACCCGGATCTGCCGAATCGGCATCGATTAGACATACAGCTTCAAAAAATTGGATAAATCATTCTATTTATTATAAAAGAGATACTATTTTGCCACATCGCAAGTTTGGGATACTGGGCAATTTTTCAAGGTTTACAAGCTATAAACACGATACATTGTTGCAAGATTCCACATTGCATATTGCCAAAATAGAGTTTGCAAAATCGAACATGGCCTATGCCTCGATTAATAATTTTACGCAATGCCGCATTTTTTACGGGCATAGTAATTCTCTGTTTACAGTTAAGGGTTTTGTTAATGACAGTTTAATTTGGTTTGAAAATGTTGTTGCAACTCAACAAACACAGCAAATAAGTTGGAGTTTTAAAAAGACACCAAGGCGGTTTAGAATAGAATTTGAGGGATTAAGAAGTCCGGATGTTTATGGCATAGCTTTAGATGCCCCTACGGGCATTGCCGTTGATAACCTGCCCTATAGGGGTAGTTCAGGTACCGAGTTTACACGTTTAGACTATACGCAGCTAAAGCAGATGGAAGGTTTTTTAAAAACAGGATTAATAATTTATGAATTTGGTGTAAATGTAGTGCCCCATCAGGTAAAAGGCTATACATATTATGAGAATGCTATAACACGCCAAATTAAATACCTTAAGGCTGTTTTTCCAAATACCCCTGTTTTAATTATCGGTTTGTCAGATATGTCGCAACGTAAAGGCAGCTACTACAAATCATATCCAAATATCGAAAAAATAATAAAAGCACAGCGAAATGCCGCACGCAATACAAACTCGGCTTTTTGGGATTTATATACTGCCATGGGAGGAAAAAACTCAATGCCAAGCTGGGTGTTTGCAGAGCCTTCGTTAGCCCGCAAAGATTTTACGCATTTTAACCGCAAGGGTGGGCATATTGTGGCACAAATGCTATATAATGCTTTAATGCAGGAGTATAATAAGACAACAGTTCGTTAAATATTTTTAAACTGCTGAAATACAACATGTTACAAATCTTGTAAGTAATTGCGTATATTGCTGATAATCAGACCTAACAGGTTTTGAAAATCTGTTAGGT
>CBDUWQ010000101.1:0-13090 GCA_965370965.1 uncultured Bacteroidales bacterium | reverse complement strand
TGTTGTAGCATGTTTTATGAGGTACAGCAAGTTTTCCCATTGGGGAGAACCACCTCGTTGTAGCATGTTTTATGAGGTACAGCAAGTTTTCCTATTGGGGAGAACCACCTTGTTGTAGCATGTTTTATGAGGTACAGCAAGTTTTCCCATTGGGGAAGTGCCTGAAAGGCGATGGGAGATCACGATAACTTGTTCTGAACTTGATTCGGAAAGCGATGGGGTAAGGGAAATTTGTTGTACACCCTAATTAACTCAGTAGAACCAATATTATTAATATATTATAAACCATCAATTGGTTTAGGATTTTTTATAGGAATTGCATAAAAAACAGAATAGCTTATTCCAATGGTTATTGATTTTGTTGCTTTACCAAACCCTGGAATCCAATAAGGAGTGTAATTGGCATAATTTGAATGGGATAACATTTGTTTTATCCTAATAGTATAACCTAAGTAAAAGTTCTTGAATAATTCGCCTCGCAAGCCAATAACACCTTCAAACCAATGTGCATTCAACTGTGTTTTGGCAAACGATGTTTCTAATGTGCCCCATTGGTTGGTAATATTAATTACATCAGCTTTATGCGAAAAGCTTGTATATCCGTATCGTGCCCCTATAAAAAAAATATTTCTGTCTAACCTATGTTTATATTTTGACATACAGTAGTTAAAACCAAGCCTAAAATAGTTGCCGTATGAATCATAATGATGCAAGTCGGTATAGTCTTTTATTTGGCTGTATCCTACCTCAAGTGTAGGAAAATAGTTGTATGCCAATTCGCCATCAAACGAAAGCTCTAAGCCCGTTTGTCCTGCATTGTTTACAATGGGCAAGGCAAAACGCGATAAGTCTAACCCAACACGAACAAAAACCTGCCTATCAAGCTTATCTTGTGCATTAGATGTAGAAAAAACTGCAACTATTATAAGGCTAATAATATATCTCAAGGTTACGTTCATTATCTTCATTAATAAAACTATTTATCCAAAATGCCGAGTCTATATGGTTAAAAGTCATATAAATTGAATCTATTGCAAAATCCATAATAAAACCGCACTCACTATGTTTTAGGTATGTGTTTTTTGTATAGGTAAAAGCAATAGTGTCTGTTTCTCTTGTTTTTGTTGTGTCGTTAATAAAGTCGATAAAAAAAATAGTACTGTCTGAATTAACATTAACAGGTATGTTAATTAGCACAGGAAAATTATTATCGGCATTAAGACTGTCTATATCAGGGTGATAGATTTTTATGCGGGTTGATGTTGTATCGCCAACTTTTGATAAAGCAAGTTTAAAATCGTATGACTGCGTATCGGGGCAAATAGGGTCGGCTTGGTTACAGCTTGTTATCCAAAAAATGAGTATAGTTACTAATAAATATGTTGATATAGTTTTAAGCAAAATATGTGAGTTTTATTTTAGCTCCAAATGTAATGCTATTTTTGTAATTGGAAATTGAAGTTGGTTAATATTTAGGTGTTTTATAGAGGTTATTTTTAAGGTTTGCTTATAAATAGAGACTTTCTCAGCAAACCCTAAATAAGTTTGGTAATTTAGGCACAAGATGTTTCTAAAAGCCGAAAGTTATTTTTGAGTGAACCCTTATCGGTGGCAATATGAAAAGTTGGGTATTTTGGAACACTAAACTTTCAATTTACTACGCTACTTATTTAGTGTTAATATGTTTATATTTATCACTTTTTGTTCATTTTTTTATATTGCGTGTTGTTATTAGCAAACGTTAATATTGGTTTGGTATTAATTGTCTTGAATTATTCCATTTTTCTAATTTCAAATATAAAGTATCATCAATTATTGAATTTAAGCTGTCAATTAGCTCACATTTAGTCAAGGAAAATTCTGAAATATCAAAATTATTTATTTTTTGGACTTTATCCCCAACTCTAATTCCTATTTTATCAGCTGGAGAACTTATTCTCAAGGTTGAAATAATTATTTCATTGTTATTAAATGATTTAAAAGTAATTCCGACATTCGTAAAACTTGGTTTCTTCAAAATAAAGGGTTTTTTAATTCCAATTAATTTGTTTTTATAATCAATTATTATCGTATTATTCATAAACAGCCCTAAACCAATTGATCTTTTTCGACTATATTTAGTTAATACAGAATCAACTCCAAACCCATTTAGTTTAATATTAGAAAAGTAATAATCTCTCGTAATTTTCTCAGGTTGCATTTTATTTATAGAACGATAATACAATTCAAAAGTATAATTAGGCTTTAAATTGCTCAATGCCTTATCCTTTTGTAATAAATTTAACAAACTTGGATTACCTGTATCAAATAAAATATTTTTGAGTTTATTGCCTAAAAATTCAAGCTGTAATTTAATTAAATTTATTCTATACGAAAACGGAATTTGATGATAACCGGAATAATCAATACTTGTTTTTGGATTATAAAGTATGATTTTATGCTGCAATAAGTCAATTTTCCATATGCCTGTCTTTAAAACATTATTACCCAATATAATTTTTACATTTTCACAATGAAATAAACTTAAGTCAGTAACCAAAGCATAAATATTTCTGAATACTGCTCCACTTATATTCATAGAATCAATTCTGACACACGGAACTTTTATTTTCTTTCCAGTAATGTCTATTAATCTCACATCCTTAATAGTTTTTAAATTTAATTCTTGAGCAACAGAATTGTCAATTGCGGTTCCATTTGAGCCAGTATCAAATATAAGGTTTCTTTCAATTGCCGAATTATTTATTAATACATTTTCTAATATTATATATTTTTCATTTTGATTATAATTAATTTCAATTGGTTCAGAATTATCAAGTATTACTGTATTTTTAGGCGAACCACAAGAATTCAAAAATATTGAACTTATCAAAAAAAGTTCAAAAAATCCATGTTTTATATTTACAATATGTGATTTTGTTTCCATTTAATGCTTGTTAACTATTATATATACTCCATAGTTACTTCTTTAAGGAATTTTTCTTCAAGAAGCCTTACAATACGTTTTACAACTGTTCGTCGTATTTCCAGCTCAATAGGCAGGGTAGGGTCTTGGTGTGCAATGTTTATGCGGGTGCCAATAATAACATGTATTTCGTCGCTTTGTAAAAATAATTTTACAATTTGGTCAGCAGGGCCTTTGGTTGCAACAAAGCTGCTGTCGTGGTTTCTAAGTAACTCGGTAACTTTAGTTAGGGTTAAAATACCCTCGGTAACTAAATTAATGCCATTAATATATGAGATAGGAGGGAGGTCGTCATCAAGAAACTCCATGTTGTCGCGAATCTCTAAGCCTAATTCGCGTGCAACAATTTCGGCAGTAGTAGCACCACATAATATTTTTTTGCCCTGATATTTATAAACTGCCATGGCTAAATCAATGTCCTTCTTTTTTTCGTATGGCGGACCTGTTATCAATAATAATTTTCGTGGTTCTCTAAAATATATTGATCCGCATGATGTATCATCTTTTGGTTTGTAATTATCGTTACCAACAGCTAAATTAACCACTTTTTTTGCAAGTTTATGAGCCGATATAAATGGTGTTTTCTGAAGTGTGTTGGTAATAAAGGTTTTCAGGTTTTGGTTTCCCCATCCAAAAGGGTATTTTCTTGATCCTAAACCCGATTGAGCAATTCCATCGGAGCAAAATACTATTCGGTCGCCTTTTTTTGGATAAAATGTGCATGCTCGTAACTCTTTTCCGTAGTTTTTTTCGCTATCAAGAATTATACATTGCCATTCTGGCTCGTATTCTTTTTCGTTTCTATATATTGTGGTTTGGGGGTTGTCGTATTCTAATATGCGAACCTTGCCATCTAATTCAATATCAATAATAGTAAAGGTTGAATAGCTTATTTTCCGCACACTACAAACAGGTAGGGTGTTCATAATAATTTCGGCAATGGTATTAAAATCTTTATGCTCTTTTGTGAAATTTAGAGCCATTGTGGCCGTAAGTGTTGCCAAAATATTTGCTTTTACCCCATGTCCCATCCCATCACTTAATACAGCAATTATTCGGTTTTCTTCTTTTATCCGTTCCGACAGGAATACATCACCACAAATACGTTCATCTTCATGATTTTTTTGTTGGCAATTTACCTCTATGTAAAATTTTTGATTCATCTGTTTAAAAAATATGCCTACTAAATGTTATTTGTAACCTGTCTGCCTTAAGGTAAACCCTACTTAAACTGGTCAGGCGGGTCTGCCGGACGGCAAATATCTAATCATTTTTCTAATCATCAACAATCATAAATAAAATGTCTATTTTTTGTCTGATTTGTATGAATTTATAATTGATTTTAGCATTTGTTCGGTTTCTGAGGCTCCTTCTCCTAATAAAAAGCCGATATTTTGTACCATTTTTAAATTTTTGTCAATAACATCAGTTATGCGGTTCATAACCTCTTCATGTCTCACTTCAGGTAAATACATATCACGAATTATTGCCCCAACCAGTTCATTTTTTTTAATTGGGAAAATAGAAATATTTAATAGAAGATCATCAATTTTGATATCGCGATTTTCAATACCTGAATTATTTGTAATTGTATATTGAAAAAGGTTGATTATGTTTGGTGGCAGAAGGGTTTTTAAATCGGCTCCCTTAAGCTGAGGAATAACTTCGTTAATATTTTCAGCATCTTCGCCAAGCAGTTTAATAAAACTATTGTTTGAATGGAAAATTTTTAGGTTTTTATCGATAATTACCACACCCGATGGAATTTTTTGTAGCATTATGTTTGTAGTATTTGATACCACTTTTACCGCTTCTTTTTCGGCTTGTGCTATTTTTTCCGATTCCTCTAAAGCCACACGTGTTTTTTCTAATTTTTCATTTGTTATTTTAAGAGTTTTAATAAAATTCTGTTTATTTTTTATATTATAAATCATGCACATATCGGGTTTTGCCAAATCTTGGCTTACGGCAGCAGCAAATTCTCTGCAAGTTTTATATCCACAAGCTTCGCAATCAATATGGTCTGTAGCTTGTTTTTTGCCAAGGGCTTTTAAAACTTTTTGCACCTTATCCTCATCAGGAATCTTCATGCGTTGGTCATCTTGTTTGTAAGTGCGACTAAAATCAAGCTTTATATATTTTTCAACGTTCTTTATCCATATCTTTTTGCTTGTTGTTTCTAATCTTTTTTTTGTATAATCGATAACCAACGTACGCCTGTGGAATTTCTGTCCTCCATGCGATGTGCCTGGACCCATAATACATCCGCCATCGCAATAAAATATGTCAACATGTTGTTTTAGGCTTTGCAGGTCTTCAAATTCCTTAATTGCTTCAATAAAATTATAACGTCCTTCTGTAATAATTACCCTTCCGGTAAGCAAGTCGTCGTTAATGCCAACCGATTGAAACATTCCCCTGCTAATCGGAAACAGTGTTCCTTTGCCACCATGTGGTGGGTCAAAATTTGCATACTCCACTTTGTTTTCGGTAATATCCATCTCTTTAAACATTTTGCGAAGTTCCACAAAAGTTAAAACAGCATCAATTTTACCATCGTCTGTTATGCGTTTTGCTTCCATTTTAGCCGCAGTACAAGGGCCAATATATACAACCTTGGTGTTGCTGCCGTATTTTTTGTGCACAACTTTGCTCATTGCTATCATTGGTGTAACAATGGGTGCTAAATTATTTATTACACTTGGGTGGAATTTTTCAACATAATATGCTACCGATGGGCAATTTGTTGTTATGTAGTATTTACCTTTAAAATTATTAAACAATTCGCGATATTTTAACGCTACCAAATCGGCACCAAAAGCAGTTTCGGTTACATAATCAAATCCCAGTGCTTTTATCATTCCCACAAAATTCCTTCGGTTGGTAATATCGGTAAATTCACCTGCAATACTTGAGCTGCATATTGCCACAACTTTAGCTTCTGACTCTAACAATTGCTTTGTCCGTTCTATAGAGTCGGCATACACTAATGCTTTTGGTGAGCAAACCGATACACAGTGTCCACATCCAACACACCTGTTGTGGATTACCTGTGCATGTGCATCCTCAATTTTTATGGCTTTCGATGGGCATACACGAATGCAGGCATAGCACAGTTGGCAGTTCTTTTTAATTGATGATATAAGTTTCATCTGTTTGTGATTTTTAATTTACCAGTCTGCCATAATAGGCAAACTGTTTAGTAAACAGTTACAATGCTTTTTCAAACTCGTTAGTAAGAATATCAATTACATTTAAGTGATCAACCTTTTCGTAAATTTTTTGATTTACTTTTAAAATAGGCCCTTTTTCACAATGTCCAAAACAGTGTCCGCCATGTAAAAATACCTTCTCAACTAATTTATGCTTATTAATATACGATTGTATGGCATCTAATGTTTTTTTATTTCCGCGTGCAAAGCATGAACTGCCAAGGCAAATTATTATTTCGGTTTTATCAGTCATAGGTAAGTTATTATTTTTATCCGTTCATATATTGCACCCATTAATTGCTATTTGCCACCTAACTGATTAGTCGGGCAGGTGTGGCTTAATAATTATTTCAGCCATGGGCTGTTTCAATAAATCAAAATTAGCAATCTTTTTCAATTGAATGATAGCCTTGCTGCTATTTATTAGGGTTTATTGTAATGATTTTTGTCATATGCCGTTGTTACGGTAAAAAACTTTGAAGTGAGCATTTGTAGCAGTATTGTGCAATACCGAACTGTAATAGATTTTCATTTTAGATTTTTAGGTACTATATTTAACCCAAAATTGATATTATGGAAGATAGGATTGGCTCGATTTTAATTGTGATTGAAAGCAAAGAGGATGTTGAGGATTTAAACAAGATAATTTCAAATTATTCCGATATTGTCATAGGTCGTCAGGGTATTAGGCTTAAGGAGAAGGGTAAAAGTATTATATCGTTGGTTTTAGAAGGAACTACAGACGAACTGGGAGGCTTAACAGGACAATTGGGCAGGTTAAAAGGCATACAGGTAAAGTCGGTTGTTTTAAAAAACAGTAATGTTGTTTAATTTTAATTAAAAATTGTATCCACTTTAGTGGTTGTTGTAATTATAGTTTATTTCTTTGCATAATATTTCAGTTTTATAAATAAGTAAATTATAACTGATATTGGCAATATGCATTATTAAAAGAGTCAACTAATTGAAAATACTTTTTTGGATGAATAAATTTTTGAATATAAATTTTGGCAGTATAACAGACAATGGAAAGGTAAAGGAATTTAATACCGATGCTGTGTCAGAATTTAAAATATTAAATGGTCATGTGTTTGTGGTATGTGATGGGCATGATGGTGTTGGAGGCCATGGAGCACTTGCATCAAAACTAATTGCTGAAAGCATAAAAAAATATTTTTACAACCGCTCATATAAAGATATGTCTAAAGCATTAACTAATGCTATTACATATGCTAATTTTACCTTGTTTGAGCAAACAAAAAAAGATGCTAAATATAAGGGTATTGGAAGTACTTTGGCTATTGTTATTTATCGCGAAGGTAAACTGTATTATGCTTATGCTGGCGACAGTAGAATTTACGTTTATAAAAACAACCAGCTTCAACCGCTCACTCGCGACCATGTTGATGACATGGAAAATATTGCCGAATCTGAGGTAAAAATATTGTTGGGTAAAAGTAAGGATATCAAGTTTGGAGTATGCAAAACCCCATTGGAAGCTTCTGAAAATGACACTTATTTGCTATGCACCGACGGGCTAACTGACCAACTAACCGAAGGTGAGATTGCAAATGTTTTGGCGGATGCTGATAAAGCATCTGAACATAAATGCCAAAATTTAATTGAATTAGCAAAAGAAAAAGGAGGAAAAGATTGTACATCAGTACAGGTAATAGGTTTTTCGACAAAGGTAGAATTACATAAGTTTAAAAAGATAATTAACTATAAGGTGGTATTGTATGGGTTGGCTGGCTTAATTGCACTTGCAGCACTTGGCTATGGTGGTTTAAAAGGTTTTGAAGCTATTAAAAACAAAAAAAGTGAAAAGCAGGTAATTAATAAAATTAAGAATATTGAAAAAGAAAAGTCTTTAAATATTGAAACAAATAACGCACCTACAAAAGAGGTTTTGACAGAAAGTAAACAAAAGGTAGAAAAAAATACTAAGCCAACATCGCAAAAAACAGTTAAGAGTAAAAAAGCAGATAAAAAAAGTGTAAATCCTAATAAAACTTATTATAGGCATAAGGTTAAATATGGTGAAAACCTGTATCGCATTGCAATTAGGTATAACACAACACAAAAAAGGCTTACTAATATTAATGGTAAAAAGGCAACAAATTTAATAGCTGGTTCATTTATAAAAATACCTGTTATGGCAATTCATAAGGTAAAAACAGGCGAATCGTTTAGTGTTATAAGCGATAAATACAATGTTAAGATTAGTAAAATTTGTGTTGCAACAAAAATTTCTGAAAATACGCCATTAAAAGATGGACAGACTCTTATTATTCCTTTAAATTAATAGTTTATTCTGAAAAAGAATGAATATTAAGCAACTGTTTTTAAAAATACTACCCGGTTTACTTCCACTATTTATTTTTATAATAGCTGACGAACTTTGGGGAACAAGAATTGGACTTTTGGCAGCTATTGGTGTAGGCGTTTTTGAAACCCTGTTGCTTTGGTTTAAAGATAGAACATTCGATAAATTTATACTTTTTGATACTCTTTTAATTGTACTGTTAGGTGGTGTATCGATATTGCTTGATAATGACATTTTTTTTAAACTAAAGCCGGCAATAATTGGCTTAATTGCTTGTACGCTAATTGGTGTGTCGGTGTTTACTCCTCAAAATTTTATTCTTGCCATGTCAAAAAGGTATTTTAAAGATATGGTTTTTACCGATGCTCAATATAACCAGTTATTGCGCAGCCTAAAAATACTGTTTTATATATTTTTGTTTCATACTGCATTGGTGTTTTATTCGGTATGGTTTATGAGCAAAGAGGCATGGGCTTTTATAAGCGGTGGGTTATTTTATATTTTGTTTGCAGCTTATTTTATTGTTGAGTTTTTGGGCAAATATTTAAAAAAACGTAAGCTTAAAAATCAAGAGTGGCTGCCAATAGTTGATGCCGATGGCAAAGTTATTGGAAAAGCTGCCCGCAGCGAATGCCATAAGAATAGTGATTTGCTGCACCCTGTTGTTCATTTGCATGTTTTTAACAATAAAGGAGAACTTTTTTTGCAAAAAAGACCAATGCATAAATTAATTCAACCCGGCAAATGGGATACTGCTGTGGGCGGGCATGTTAGTTTAAATGAGACCATTGAAACAGGCTTGATACGTGAGGCTAAGGAGGAGATTGGCATTGATGGTTTTACACCACGGTTATTTAGTAAATATGTATTGAAATCGGATGTGGAGTCGGAATTGGTGTTTAGTTTTGTTATACAATATTCAGGTAAAATAATTACCCACAACAAAGAGCTTGACGGCGGAAAGTTTTGGACAATAAAATCCATTAAAAAGCAGATTGGGAAAGGAATTTTTACACCCAATTTTGAGCATGAGTTTCAAATATTGCAAAAGTCAATGGGTTAGCACTAAGTAATATAGCTTATAAAAAAAGCCCTTAAGGGCTTTTTTTATTGTATTAAAATCCATATCTGAGGATTAGTGTTTTTCATCCGTCTCCATTCATTAACTATATCATTCCACTCGTAAAAAACATTATAGCTAACACAATTGAATCCATTGTTGCGAACAATAATTTCAGACTCATATCCTTCGTCAATAAGCTTTTGATTAAAATTCTCGGCATTTGATGCTATTTTAAAACTGCCTCCAATTAAATAGTATTTTATCCTTGTGTCTTCAATAGGTTCTACTACTACTACTATTGGTTCTTCAACAGTCTCAACAGCTACGGTATCAATAATAACAGGTTCGGCAACAGCAACTGGTTTAACAACCGTAGCAGGAACTTCTGTTTTGGTAAACAGGTTTATTAAGTCGTATTTAAAAAATGCCCATGTACCTCCGCCAAGTATTATAATTGCAGCAGCAATAATTATTAATATTTTAGTAGTGTTGTTGCTTGAATCATAAGTGTTTGCACTTTTATGTGTTTTTGTTGCCGGTATAGTGTTTTGTTTTATATTGGTGGTAGTAGGTTCTGCTTTTTTTCCAGGTGCTTTTGGTGGCATCGGCTTTGGTACTTCTTTTTTTTGTATTTCTGCCTTTTGCGTTGGCGTTTTTGGTGTTGGAACAATAGGAGTGGAGGGAGTTTTTTTATCCTCTTTTAAAGGTTGTTTCTCTGTTTTATTCTCAACTTTAGCTTTTGGTTTTTCCTTTTTCTCGTCAAGTACAATGGTAGGCTTAATATCGGTAGGTGATATTTTGACAGGTTCAGATTTAATCTTTGTATCAAACTTAATACTGTTATGTGTATCTTTTGAAAGGAATCCTAACCCTTTTATCTCATAAGGTTTTTTCTGCGAAAAGCTTTTTTCAACTTCTTTAATAAAATCTTTTATTTGCTCGGTAGCTTGATTTTTACTTATCTTTTCTGTTTTTATTATCTGATTAATAAGCAATCCATCGTTAAATTTTAAAAAATCGTTAAACGAAATTTGTTTTCCTTCAGGAGAGTCTTGAATCATGAATGCTCCAAAATCAGGAATTATTATCCTGTTGTTACTTTCAACTAGTTCTTTTAAATATTTGCTTATCATGGCACATTTTTTTAATATGGGTAAATTTACAATAAAAATTTATTAAATAAAATATCGATAACAATGCAGAAAATATTTTGTTTTAAATTTGCACCAATGAATGAGGTTTTTTTTAAAAGATACTGTGCATTACAAACGGATGTTGATAATGAGTGTAATAGGCTGGAGCTAATGCATAAAACGCATATGAAATGTAGTATTGGCTGTGATTCGTGTTGTGAAAGCCTGACACTTTTCCCGATAGAGTATTATTATATTAAAAGCCAGCTTGAAGACTTTGGCAGTTTGCCAAAAAATAGGCTGATAAATTATTTTACAAAAGCGTGTAGGTTTTTGGTAAATGGCAAATGCTCTATTTATAAAATCAGGCCAATTATTTGCCGTACACAGGGGTTACCATTGCTTTATGAGAATAGTTATGGTACAGGATTTGAATTGTCGGCTTGCAAATTAAACTTTAAAGGGATTGATATTTCAATTTTTAATACCGAAAACTCGCTTTATATGCCACCTTTTACCAGCAGACTTTTTTTATTAAATCAAAATTTTATTGAAAATAATTTTAATGATAGACATACTGCTGTTGACAGGCTGAGCTTAAATAGAATTTAAAACACCAATTTTTTCGCCCATCCTTATTTCTGTCTCTAAGCCTTTATTTGTATTATTTATAATGTCGGTATCAATTTTTAGTTTACCTTTTTTAAATATTAAAACTACAGTAGAGCCCCCAAATTTAAAGTAGCCTTTTTCATCACCTTTCTTTACAACATTTGTATTATAGGTTTGAATAATTGAGCCAACCATGGTTGCCCCAACCTCAGATATAATAATATTTTCAAAATACTTGTTGTAAAATTCGGTATATGAGCGTTTGTTCATGCAAAAAATCTCAATTTTGCTTTTTATGGCAATGGGCGAAACTGAGTAATAATTGCCATCAATATTTGTTGTTTTAGTAACAGTTCCCGATAAAGGAAAATGGTAGCGGTGATAGTCGGCTGGGCATAACCTGATTATTAGTAAGCTACCGCCTTTAAATTTTTTTGCAAGCCGGTTGTTTTGTAGGTAATCTGCCAATTTAAACCGGTACGATTTAATCATAAAATCTTGATTATCAATATTGCTGTAGGCTAATATTTTTCCGTCGGCGGGTGAAATTAAAACACTGCTATCGTTATTGATTGGACGTGTGCTGGGTTTTAATTTACGATAAAAGAAATCATTAAAGGAGTTAAATTCCTGTTTTTTGGCAATGCTCAAATCAATATTGTAATCTTTGGCAAAACTGTGTATTTTATCTGCCGATTTTGGCGAGTCCATCTGTTTACCATACCAATTAGATAGTGCTTTGCGTTTTACCAGTACATTTAGCGAGAGCTTTCCGGCCGGATTATTGTAAAGCCATGATAGCCAAAACTCGCCGGGCACTTTTTCTATTTTTACCTTTCCTGTAGTCCTATCGATATATTTTATTGGTTTGGCACTATGAAAAGGGTAAAAAACAATAACACCAACTATAATGGTAAGTGCTATTATAATTTTGAATTTTTTTTTCAATAGAATATAATTAGTTTAACAATTTATTTTATGAGTATGTGTTTTTTATTGCATACAAAAAACCCCTATAAGTTTTGGCTTATAGGGATTTGCGTTTTTGCTCTGCGGAGAATGAGGGATTCGAACCCCCGGTACCTTGCGGTACAACGGTTTTCAAGACCGCCGCATTCGACCACTCTGCCAATTCTCCAGTGCGGTTGCAAAAGTAGATATTTTTTTATTATCTGCAATAGCATGAGTATAAAAAAGCACAAAAAAGATAATTCTAACTATAAGCACCATTATACCAGCAATTACTATTAGATATTTAGGTATAAAAAAAGATGTTAAATACAAAATAAATTTGATAAACTGTACAATTCTTATATATTTGCAGTAAACAGATGGATTATTAGTAAATTTAACTCAAAAATTAATTAATATGAATAAAGCAGAATTGATTTCTTCAGCATCAACATTAGGAGGTTTAACAAAGGCCGATACTAAAAAGGCTATTGATGCATTTATTGAGGTTGTATCTGAAGCATTAAAATCAGGAGACCGTGTAGCCTTAGTTGGTTTTGGTTCTTTTTCAATTAAAGAAAGAAAAGAGCGTAAAGGTAGGAACCCACAAACAGGACAGGAAATTATTATACGTGCTAAAAAAGTGGTTAAGTTTAAAGCCGGAAGCGATTTAATTGGTCAGTTGCAGTAAAAATATTATACCTAAATATCTAAAATGGAATTGTTATGAAGTTTTGTAGTGTGATTTAATGCTGCAAAGCGCATCAAAAAGTTTTGCAAGCGTAGCCTTTGTTACGCTGAAAAACTTTGAAGAGAGCATTTGTAGCA
>CBDUWQ010000100.1:0-13262 GCA_965370965.1 uncultured Bacteroidales bacterium | reverse complement strand
GCGCTTTGCAGCATTAATACACACTACGAAACTTCATAATGATTCCATTTTAGATTTTTAGGTAATATTTTATTTGTGTTCATGAATCATACCGATTGTGAAGCAAATTTCCCGATATATTTCATTAGCATTCATATATCAACATTGTTTCTACATCGGCATTATACCAGTAATTTTGATTTTAAAATGGTATTACTTTTATATGTTATCATAACATAATCAAAAATATTTTATTTTAATTATATTATGCTTAAATTGAAAATCAAAAAATAAATTAACTGACTATGAAAAAATTATTACTAATTGCTTTATGCAGCATCGCTTTGACCTCATATAGCAATTATACTACCTTGATAAAAAAAGCAGGTGATGCAAAAACGTATCCCAATGCCAACTACATTATTGTTTTTGATAGCACTCAAGTTGAAGTAAAAGAAACAGGATTGAGCTACAGCACCATTCATAAAATGTACAAGGTAATCAATCAGAAAGGAGCCAAAGAACTGAATCATATCAGTTTCGATTACGACCCTCTTTCAGCATATATCGAAATTAAAGAGGTAAAGATTTATCGTCATACAGGTGAGGTAGAATCTCTTGATGTGAGTCTTGTTAAGGATTACCCGGCTCCTGCACGAATGATTTATTGGGGGGCACGCAAACAAATGGTTGATATTGGCCGACTGGAACCGGGTGATGCCATTGAAATTAAAATGTTTAAAAAAGGCTTTACATATGCACTTCTCGCTTCCGAAAATAATGATGATCGTTATATACCACCCATGCGTGGGCATTTTTATGATATTATAGAATTTTGGTATCATGAACCGGTTTTAGAAAAAGTTTACATTACCAATGTTCCCAATTCCAAAACTTTGCAATACAAGTTTTTCCATGGCGAGGCTGAAGTAAAAATTAATAAAGGAGAAGAAAAAACACGCTATTTATTTACTAAAAAAAATATGATGCCCATAAAACGTGAACCAAGAATGGTGGGCTTATCAGATATTGCGCCTAAGTTATTATTAACTACAAGCCCCAACTGGGAAGCAAAATCGTTGTGGTTTTATGGTGTAAATGAGGATTTTGGAAGTTTTGAATCGATCCCTGAAATTGACAAAAAAGTAGCCGAAATTTTAGTAGATGCTAAAGATGAAATGGATAGCATATCTCGATTAAACCACTGGGTTGCTGACAATATTCGTTATTCCGGATTATCAATGGGAGAAGGTGAAGGATACACACTTCATAAAGGAGATATGACTTTTTCAGATCGTTGTGGAGTTTGTAAAGATAAAGCCGGAATGGTAGTTGCAATGCTTCGGGCTGCTGGTTTTGAGTCATATCCTGCTATGACAATGGCTGGCTCCAGAATTGAAGATATTCCTGCCGATCAGTTTAATCATAGTGTTTCTATTGTAAAACTATCAAACGGAGATTATAAATTATTAGATCCAACATGGATTCCTTTTGTACGAGAAGATTGGAGCAGTTTAGAACAGCAGCAGAATTATTTAATGGGAATTCCCGAAGGGGCTGACTTAATGATTACTCCCATTTCACCTCCTGAAAATCATCCGTTAAGCATTATTGGAACCTCAAAAATTCTTGAAAATGGGACACTAGAAGGTAGTATTACCATTGATGCTGATGGGCAATCAGATGCTGCTATTCGTGGTATGTTTACCCGGAATTGGAAGGCTAACTGGAAAATAATCTTTGAAAAAGAACTGAGAAAATTAGCAGAAAATATTGAAATCATTGAAAGTAGTTTTAATGATCCGTACAATTATTTTAACGAAGCTATTCATATTGAATTCAAATACCGTATTCCTGATTTTGCCATTGTAACTAAGGATGAAATCATATTTACACCTATTGTGGCTTCAAATATTTTTAAGATAGCACAAGCACATTTGTATTTTTCAACAGATTTAGATGAACGTAAATATGGCTTTAGAGGTCGTTGTAGCAGAGATGTTAAATTAGAAGAAAGCATTTTACTGCCCGAATTTACCAAAAAAGTTTACATTCCTGAAAACGATACTTTGGATGGAACGGCAGCCTCTTTTGAGGGCGGTTATGAAATTATTGACAACAAATTGATTTTGAATGAGAACATTAAAATTAAAAAACGAGTTTTAGAAGCAAAAGAGTGGGAGAACTATAAAACTGTTGTTGAAGCTCAAAATAAATTTGCCAACGAAAAAATAATCTTATCAAGATAAGCCCTTACGAAGGGCACCGTATTAATTAAGATATACCTTCGTTTAAGGTTATGATTAAATTGTAATACTAAAAAAAACAAACAGATGAAAAAACTACATTTACTTTACATATTTTTGGTAGCCATAATTATATCAGCCTGCCAAACAGAATTACCCGATCCGGATACCGATGCTGTTTACAAATCGATTACTAAAATTTATGAACTAAATGAAGATGGTTCTGTAAATTATCAGTACAAGCACCAATTAAAGTATTTAACCCATTTTGCCTTTAATCGTGCTTACGGAGAATCGTTTATTGTATATAATCCGGAAAAGCAGAAATTGAAAATTAATGAATCGGTTACTATGCAAGCAGATGGAGCAAAAGTTTCGTCGCCCGACAATGCTTACAACGAAGTCTTACCCCGCTTTGCTGCCGGAGTTCCTGCGTTTAATCATTTACGCGAAATGGTAGTAACCCATACCGGTTTAGAGTTGGGCTGTGTGGTTAGTTTTGATTATGAAGTAAAATCGACAAAAGACTACCTTCCATTTTTAAGTGATAATATTTTGTTGGCTGAAAAATCCCCCATCCAGAAAATGAAAATTATTGTAAAAATTCCTGTAGGAAAAGTGTTGAATTATAAGTTATTAAACTCAGACATTGAACCAAAAGTGGTTACAAAAAAGGGAATTATTACATATGTTTGGAACTTTGAACAGCTAAAACAACATAGTTTTGATAGAAATAAACCACATTACAATGAAACATTACCACGGTTAATATTCAACACAGCTACCATTGCCGAAGCTTTAAAAACAATAACTACTGAAAATAAAATTCCTGATATTATAATAATGAAAGTTGATGATAAAATAAAAGATGCAAAAACTGATTTTGGAAAACTTTTTGCTTTGCAAAAGATGATGGTAAACGAAGCTAATAGATTTCGTATTCCGGTACAGCATACAGGATACCAAACAAGAAGTTTTGCTGATATTTGGAAAACAAATGGTGCTACAGATATTGAGAAAACCTTATTTTTAGCTGCACTATTAAATCATTATAACATAAAGGCAAAACCTATTTTTGCGATACCTAAATTAAGTTTTGATAAAAATATTGGTCAAATAAATAGTGCCAATCATACTTACATAAAAGCTGATTTAGAAAAAGAATCTGTTATTATTTCTACCACATCGTTAAAGGCAAAAAATAACCTTGCCTACAAATTAACTAATGCAGTTTTGATTGATTTTGATGGAAATATTATTGAAATAGACCAAGAAAAATACAATAAAATTAATAAGCTAAATCTTAAAGGGAATTTTACTTTATTTTACGATGGAAATATAAAAGGGAAAGCAGACTTAACATTAGCAGGTTATATAAATCCTTATTTTGAATTTATTAAAGACAATAAAAATGCAAAGACAATTGCCGAGAAGGCAATATCCGGAATAAAAGTAAATAAAGCCAAACTTGCAGATTGGGATTCAGATGCTTCAAAAATAAGTTTTGATTTTGAAATGAAAGAAGCAGCAAAAAAACAAGAAGCCTATAATTTTTTGAATCTTAAACTAAGTAACTTAGGTTTTAGTTATAAGCATTTCGATTTGTTAACAAAAACAAGAACATCACCGATAGACATTGGAGAACCTATTGAGGAAGTTTATGATTTAAAAATGCAAGTACCTAACGGATATATAATGGTTTTAGGAAATATTGATACTACCTTAACAAATAGTGTTGGAGAAGTAAAAATTAAATTTTATCATACCAAGGAAAGTATAGAAATATACAAAAAATTGGTTCTGAACAAAAAAATAATTTCTGTTGATGAATACCCTGATTTCAGGAATATCTATTTACTTTGGTATAACAAAAATTATAGTGAAATTGCCTTAAAAGAAAGAAAAAATTAAATACAAAAAAAGCGAACTATTTGGTTCGCTTTTTTTTATTGAAATTTGTTGCCATGTGAAGATAGATTTATCAGCATTTATATGTTTTTGGTTATGAAACGTAATAAATAGAATTACAAAAAGGGGATACCTTATATCTGTTTTCTGATGGTTTCCTAGGCCAGTTTGGAGGAGAAAAAAACAAAAAATATTCTACAAAACGCTTTAAACAATTGTTGCTAGACATACAGAACAAATCAATGGAAGATCAAAAAGAAATTTTAAACAATGAAATTGAGGAGTGGCGTGGTTTAACTGAACAAATTGATGATATTATTGTCGTAGGAATTAGAATATAAAACATAACTTTTGTTTTATATTCTTGCATTAATAGTCATCAATTAAAAAAGCCCCATATAATGAGGCTTTTTATTGTTTTAAGCTTAATCTTACTCTTTTATAATATTTAGCATCAGTACATCGGTATCAATTTTTATCCGCAAAACGTAATTGCCGGCTTCTAAATAACTCATATTAATTTGCTTATTAATTGCTTCATTAACACTTGGTTCAAACCTTTTTATCAGTTTGCCGTTAGTATCAAAAAGTTCTAAAGTAACCTGTTTATGTTCCTCATTTAAAAGTTCTATCGACAATACATCGGTAACCGGATTTGGATATACCTTTAATCTATCCTTATAATTTTCGGGCAGACTGTTTGGTCCAACCACAATTAAATTATCTTTAGTTATTGAATTATTGCCCGATGGGTTTGTAATCAATAATGTAATTGAATACGTTCCATTTGAGAAAGTATGTGATGGGTTTTGTTCAATACTGGTTCCTCCATCATCAAAATTCCACGACCATGTTTCGGCATTTTCCGACTCATCGGTAAAAGCAACGGATAGTGGTTGGTCGCCCGATGTTGGTACTGCACTAAAGTTGGCAACCGGGGCAGGCAAATTAACAGTAATATAGTTTGCTTTTATCAGGGTGTCGTTATTACCGTTGTTAAGTGCTATTAATTTTACTGTGTAATTACCTGCATTAGCATAGGTATGAACCGGCGACTCTTCAGAGCTTGTTTCGCCATCGCCAAAGTCCCAGTTGTAAGTTATTGCATTTTCTGATGTATTTGTAAAAGTAACTTCTAAAGGCATTACACCTTCAATAGGAGTTGCGGTATAACCGGCTGTTACAGTTTCAGGTATTACAGTAATAAAATCTGTTTTAGTCTCAGTATCAGAATAATCAGCATTTGATGCTGTTAGGCTTACTGTATAAGTTCCTGTATTTGCATAAGTGTGAACCGGCGATTCATCAGAGCTTGTTTCACCATCTCCAAAGTTCCAGTTGTAAGTTGTTGCATTTGTTGAGCTATTTGTAAAAGTAACCTCAAGTGGCAATATCCCTTCGGTAGGAGTTGCAGTAAAATCGGCTGTTACGGTATCAAGTGTTACGGTAATATAGTCTGTTTTAGTTTCTATATCAGAATTTTCAGCATTTGATGCTGTTAGGCTTACTGTATAAGTCCCTGCATCGGTAAAGATATGAACAGGAATTTCGGTGGTGCTTGTCTCAGTATCGCCAAAGTCCCAAATATAAGAGTCGGCATTTTCTGATGTATTAGTAAAAGTAACCTCTAATGGAAATACACCAGTAATTGGAGTGGCTGAGAATTGAGATGCAGCCGTTCCATATACATCAACTACTGCATGTATTGATGTGTCTGATACTCCATCAGGATCTACATATCCGGCAGTAAGGTAGTAGTTGTAATTTCCTGTATCTAAACCGGTATCTATATACTCTTTTACTGTTGCATTGGTTATTGTAGTTGCCAATTCACTATTTCTGTAAATTTTATAATTATTTACCGATGTGCCAATAAAAATATCGTCAACCATAAGCTGGAATCCATCGTTGTATTCATATACAAAAGCCAGTTTAACTGTTTTTGTGGCATATGCTGATAAATCTATCTCTATTATGCTTGCAAATTCGTTGTTTGCTGTTTCATCGTCATAATTGAGTAGGCTTGTCCATGTTCCTGCATCAAAAACCATAACCTGAAACTTGGTTTTATCAGATGCACTACTATAATACCAAATCCAGAATTGTAATTTTGTGTCGGTGGCTGCATCAAATTCAGGTGTAATAAGCCAGTTAAATTCAGGGGCGTCATAACTAATTGCTGCCGAATAGGTTCCCGAATGAATGTACTCGGGGTGTGGACCGTTATTAAACGAATCTTCATCGCAATGAAACCATTTGGCTCCTGTGGGGTCGGCAAGTGTTCCGTCAATAGTTGTTGAATGTTTTATTAGCCAGTTGGCAGGTGGCCAAGTACCTTCAAAACCTTCATTAATAATTGTGTCAACCACAGGGTAATTCCAGGTTATAGTTACGCTATCGTTGCTTGCTGTTGCTTTTATATTTACAGGTGTAGGAAAAACCTGAATTTCCTCAACGGTAATATATCCTGCTTTAATTTTGGTGTTGCTACCTGCCGAATTGGTTGCTGTTAATTCTACATCATAAGTTCCGGCAGTATTGTATGCTACGGTCGGGTTTTTAATTGGTGATGATGCCGGAGTTCCCCCTGTAAAAGTCCATGCCCAGCTTGTGGGTGCGTTTTGTGATGTATCGGTAAATTGAACTGCTTGTCCGGTAAATACGTTAGTATTGTTTGCTTTAAAACCTGCTATAGGTGTAATTGCCGGATTTACAGTTATATATTCTGTTTTTGTTTCGGTATCATTACCAATTGCGTTGGTGGCAATTAAGGTAACATCATAAGCACCTGCTGTACTATATGTTACTACAGGATTTTTTTCGGTTGACGATGCCGGAGTTCCTCCTTCAAATGTCCATGTCCAGCTTGTGGGGTCATTTAACGATGTATCGGTAAATGTAACCGATTCGCCAATTTGAATAGATACTGATGAAGCGGTAAAACCTGCATCAGGGGCATTTGTAGCTTCGCTAAATAAATTGCTTTGCCATAACCCGCGTCCATATGTTGCTACACGTAGTTTGCTTTTTGACGGGATAGTTTCGTCATAATAAATATCTAATTCGGTAACCACCACATTTGGCAGCCCTTGTGAGAATAGAACCCAATCATTTGAGCCGTTTTTCACATAAACACCTCTGTCGGTACCTGCGTACAGTTGTACTTCTGCGGTTTCTTGCTTGTTTTGTACAATGCTCATTACGGGTAGGCTGGGTAGCCCGGTTGAAATACTTGTCCATGCTGCACCGCCGTTGGTCGATTCGTAAACCTTTTGTGTATTGTATCCACCCATGGTAACCCAAAGTGTTAATGGGTCGTTGTGTTTTACTGCAATATATGTTATGTTGTTGTTTGCAACAGGTAGTGTTCCGGTAATATCTGTCCAACCGCTGCCTCCGTTTGTTGATTTCCATATATGGGCAAAATCGGCTACGTATAGGTAGTTCGAGTTTGAGGGTGCTATTGCCATCGACCTTAGTTTGTCAGATGAATTCATTGTTGATATTTTTGTGAAACCATCTCCCTTATTGGTGGTTTTCCAAACATCGGCATATCCCACATAAAGTGTTGAGTTATCGTTTTTATCTATAATATATGGGGTTACCCATGCCCCTTTTTCAGTATCCGAAATACTGTCTGAAATAGTTGTGTAGTCACCCCACATATTGATTGTTCGGTATATTTTTCCTTTTACGTAAGTAGAGTACTGAATATTTTTATCTGTATAATCAATCAAACATTCCATTCCATCGCCACCGGTAACATCGCTCCATGTTGTACCGTTTATCATTTTCGAACCATTATCCTGAAGCCCGTTAATAACAATATTTGAGTCGGTTTGCGAAACACCCAGCCTATAAATCTGGCTTATTATCAAACCATCCGATAAGTCGGTCCAGCTTGACCCATTGTTGGTTGTTTTATATATTCCACCATCGTTGCCTTCAAATAGAGTCCCATCACTGCGGTAGTTTAGTGTATGTTTATCGGCATGTACAACTGGTGCGCCGCTCATATTATAACTTGAACCAGATGTCCACATATTGCATATATTCCAGTTTGTGCCTCCATCGGTGGTTTTCCAGTTGTTTACACCACCTATTAAAACCATGTTTTTGTCGGTTGGCGATGCAGCAATACATAAATCATAATTGCCTTGCCCCGAGTTACCGCCTGAGCCGTCGCTATAATAGCCTAAAAAGGCTTTGTCGGTATCATCGCCGTCAACAAGCTGTGTAAAATCGGTTCCGCCGTTTGTTGATTTGAAAATACCGCTCAGTCCACTATTTGTTTTTGCTACAATTGCATATATATACAAAGCATCATTTCCGGTAACTGCAATCTCAACGCGATTATCTGAAGTGGCAAAAGTTTTTATGGTGCTCCATGTGCCACCGGTATTAGTTGATTTAAGTATTTTTGGAGCATATCCATACTCTTTGGTCGAGGCATAAATTACAGTAGGGTCGCCGGGTTTAAATTCCATATCAATAATAAGTTCACTATAATATTGTCTTGTATAGGTGTAAACCGTACTCCAATCTGTTCCGCCGTTTATTGTCTTTTTTATACCGTCAGATGTTGTAGCAAGCAATATATCATCATTTGATGGGTGTATCAATAACCTGCCTATTCTTTCTTTATCAGATACATTATAAGTTAGTCCTGTTGCTGACCATGTAGCACCATCGTTGGTGGATTTTAATACCCCAATTGAACTGTTGTCGCTAAAGCCTCCTCCTCCAAGTGACCACATGCTGCCTCCGTTTTTGTCACCGGTAGCAATATAAATAGTTTTTGAGGTGGCATAATCCGATGGTATAGCAATATCACTTACGCCAAGTACTGTATTGTTGTCGGTTAAAACAGTCCATGTTGAACCGCCATTGGTAGTTTTCCATAATCCGCCTGAGGGAGCTCCAACCCAAAAAGTATTATTATCAGATGGGTGAAATGCAATACAGTTTATCCTGCCAATACCGGCATATCCACTTGTACTTGTTGACGGTCCCATTGATGTCCAGTTGCCACCTGAGTTTTTACTGCTTTTTTGTAGGTTCATTAAAACATCTAAGTTTTCATTATCGGCGATTTTACCTGTTTGTGGGTTAACTCTCGACTCCCAAAACCATTCCCAACGCTTAAATTGTTTCCAATTAGGTACTTTCTCAAGTTTGCCGTTTACTTCTCTTTTTCCATCAACAACACCAAGTGGTTGGTAATAATCGTTAAATGCTTTTTGTATTTCAAAAAAAGTCAGCTCATTGTTTTTTAACTTTTCTTTAGGTAGGTTTTTAGTCCATTCTTGACTAAAAATAAAAACAGGTAATAAAATTAAAACAGAAAGTAGTAGTTTTTTCATGATAAGAAACATTAATTATTTATTTGTTTAATTCTTTATATCTATATATATTCATACGTTTATATATTTTATTTTTTCAATGTATAAAAAATATAATAAAGTAACAGTTTAAATTGATGGATGGTTCAATATAATAAGCTAAAAAAAAGTATTTTTTTATTTGATATTGTAATCTATGGTTATTGTAAAACTTTGTATATTGATAGCTTTTAACAAAAACTTAATTAATGGGTTTAAAAATTAATATATGAAAAATTTGGTAATTATTTTAGGATTAGCAGTATCAGTAATAAACCCATTTAGCATTTATGCGCAAGATAAGTCGGATTGGATGGGTGGTGTACCCGAAGGTTGTACATCAATAACAGTTGGTAAAATGGCTTCTGCCGATGGTTCGGTAATGACATCGCATACCGATGATAGCCACCGAACACGCTCGTGGATGGATATTATTCCTGCAAAGGAGTACAAAAGCGGTGCAACAACAACTATGTACAAACGTTCGGCTTGCGATTCGTTTGCAATGCCAACTTATAAGCATATTCCCATTGGCGATATTCCACAGGTAAAACAAACATATGGTTTTGTAAATACTGCTTACCCTTGCATGAACGAAAAGCAGTTGGGTATTGGAGAATCGACTTTTGGGGGGCGTGATGAACTGCAATCAGATAAAGGGTTAATTGATTGCCAGCGTCTTTGTCAACTTATGCTTGAGCGTTGCACCACGGCACGCGAGGCTATTAAAGTGGCCGATGAATTGACCAAAAAATATGGATGGAATGATTATGGCGAGTGCCTTACTATTGCCGACAAAAAAGAGGTATGGCATTTTGAGATAGTAGGCTCAGGAAAAGATAAGGTTGGAGCAGTTTGGGTTGCTCAAAGGGTGCCTGACAATCATATTGCAGTAAATGCAAATGCAAGTACCATTAAAGAGATAGATTTGGAGAATAGCGACTTTTTTATGGCATCGGATAATATTTTTGAAATTGCCAAAGCTAACGAATGGTGGAATGAGAATGAAACATTTAAGTTTTGTTATGTATATGCACCCAATAGTCGCCAGTCGGTTGCATCGCGCCGTAGAGAATGGAGGGTGTTTGATTTGTTGGCTCCTTCGTTAAACCTTAGCCCAACTGATAAGGATTTTCCTTTTTCGGTAAAACCCGATAAAAAGGTTGAATTAATTGATATGGTAAATGTTTTTAAGGATTATTATGAAGGTACACCTTACGATATGACTCGTAATATTAAAACCACCGATAAGGATGGCAAAACAATTGTATCGCCATTGGCAAACCCATTTTTGCCTTATGACCAGCTTGAAATACAAGATATACCCGGAGGTTGGTACCATGTTGACAAAAAAACAGGGCATTCAAGCTTTTTGGGCGAACGCACAATTGCACGCTGGTACACTATGTATGGCACAATTATTCAATGCCGCGATTGGCTGCCCGATGAAATTGGCGGTGTAGTGTGGTTGGCACAAGATAATATTGCCACATCGGTTTATATACCAGTTTATGCAGGAGTAACTGATTTGCCAAAATCGTATAAAACACCAGGGCGTCCAAATGGGTTTACACATAATTCGGCATGGTGGGCATTTAACAGGCTTAGTACTTTAACAGCACAACGCTGGGGCGATGCAAGGCATGATGTTGATACAGTTTTTATCCCTATGCAGGAAGATTTATTTAAAAATCAAAAAATATTTGAACAAAAAGCCGTTGAAATACATTCTATTAGCAAGCGCAAACAGTTTATTACAAATTATACACTAAAATGCGGAGATGAAGCTGTTGAGAAGGCATGGCAACTTGGTGATGGGTTTTGGACAAAGTATGATGAAAAATTCTAAAATTTAAAAATATTATATGACCTGTCCGTAATTTATCCTGATTAATTCATAAATCTTGCTATTTGGCAGCAAATTATTAATTATCTGTATGTTGCAAATTAAGTGATGTTTTTTAAATAAATATAACGCTTAAATATAATGTGTTAATTTTCAATGGCATAAACTACCTCAATTGAGCGATAGCGAAATCATAAATGCCATTGAAATATATTATAATTATGAACTAATAATTAACTCCTGCCTGCCTTAGTCGTCAAACAGGCATTATGCAGGTTATATAGGGGGAGCGAAAGGTTGAGATATATATCTTATTTTTAATTATAAAATTTAATAAATATGAAAGTAACAGTAATTGGAGCAGGAGCAGTAGGTGCAAGTTGTGCTGAATATATTGCTATTAAAGATTTTGCTGATGAAGTGGTAATATTAGATATTAAAGAAGGTTTTGCTGAAGGTAAGGCTATGGATTTAATGCAAACCTCATCGTTAAACGGATTTGATTCGACAATAACAGGCACCACCGGCGATTATTCAAAAACAGCAGGAAGTGATATTGCAGTAATAACAAGCGGAATACCTCGTAAACCGGGAATGACACGCGAAGAGCTTATTGGCATTAATGCAGGTATTGTAAAAGAGGTATCTCAAAACATAATTAAGCATTCTCCAAATGTGGTAATTATTGTAGTAAGTAACCCTATGGATACTATGGCTTATTTGACTGCAAAATCCACAGGTCTTCCAAAAAATCGAATTATTGGTATGGGCGGAGCTTTAGATAGCGCCCGTTTTAAGTATCGTTTGGCCCAAGCAATGGATTGTCCTACATCAGAGGTTGCAGCAATAGTAATTGGTGGACATAGCGATACAGGTATGGTACCTTTAATTGAAAAAGCTACACGCAACAGTATCCCTGTTTCTGAATTTTTGTCGGATGAAAAGCAAAAAGAGGTTGTTGAAGCAACAAAAATTGGGGGAGCAACACTTACCAAATTGCTTGGTACAAGTGCTTGGTATGCCCCGGGTGCAGCGGTTTCAGAAATGGTTAAGGCTATTGTTCTCGATTCAAAAAAAATATTTCCATGTTCAGTTCTGCTTGATGGAGAATATGGCTTAAATGACATTTGTATTGGAGTACCTTGTGTGATTGGCAAAAATGGTGTTGAGAAAGTGTTGGAAGTTGAACTTTCGGATGCTGAAAAGGAGAAGATGAAATCATCGGCAGAAGCTGTAAAAAAAACCAACGGATTATTATCTGAAGTTTTGTAAAATAATTATTTTAGATACTTTTACAGAGGCGTTTTTTTGCGCCTCTTTTTTATTTTTAGATATGTTGATAGATTTACCCATTGAGATTATTAAACTTGAAGATGAAAGCTATCATATAATGGTTGAGGCTGAATTTGTTAAAGGCATAACAGGTAGCCTGATAATTGATACAGGAGCTTCAAAAACGGTTTTTGATATGCAATTTGTAAAACCGTTTGTTACAGATATTGAAGACGTGGAAGAGCAAAATTCATCAGGTATAAATGCCATGATTACCCAAGCTAAAGTGGGTACAATACCCGAAATTAATTTTTTAGGGCTAAAAATCGAGACTTATAAAAGCTTGCTGCTTGATTTATCACATATAAATGAGTTGTATAAACAATATACCGATAAACAGATTGCAGGTTTGTTAGGCAGCGATTTTTTATTGGAATATGAGGCCGTTATTGATTATGGGCAGCAAAAAATGTCATTAAACTATTAAGAAAAACTGATTATATTTACAAAACATAAAATTTAGCACTAAACGCTCATTATTCATTACTAAAACTCATTGCTTTTTTTTATTAAATACTAATTCTACTTTACTAAGTTAAAATATTCATGTTATATATTTGAATATCAGAA
>CBDUWQ010000099.1:0-13471 GCA_965370965.1 uncultured Bacteroidales bacterium | reverse complement strand
AAATATTTAATTATAGCAATGTTAACAGTAGCATTTAGTACTGTTTTTGCTCAGCAAGTTAACCGCAATTTTGTGGTTATGGAGATAGCCACGGGTACATGGTGTCATTACTGCCCGGTAGTGTCGCACATAGCCGACGAGATATACGTAAATGACTGCAAAGTAGTAATTATTGAAAATCACGATGGTGATGTTTTCGATAATGCCGGGTCATTGAGCAGGGTTAGCTATTATGATATTATCTCTTATCCAACAACGGTATTTGATGGCGCAAACCAAAATTCCGGAACCGCTTCATATCAGGCATTTTATGAAATTTATGCCGAGGCTTTAAGCGTAATGTCGGACTTTACCATGGATTTAAGTTTTGTTAAAAACGGAGACAGCTATGATGTAACTGTTGAAATGGAAGAGGTAGGAGATTATTCAGGTACCGACCTTGTTCTCCATCTGTTTTTTACAGAATCGCACATTCCTTACAGTTGGATGGGCTGTTCAGAGTTAAATTTTGTTAACAGGGCAATGTACCCAGATAAAAACGGAACGGCACTTGATTTCTCTAGTTCATCGTCCATTACAGAAACTTTTACTATTACACCCGATCCTTCATGGAGTTTATTTGATGGCGAAATTGTTGCCTTTATTCAGGATAATAGCACAAAAGCGATACTACAGTCCGATAAGGCAATTACTGCAGAGCCTATCGGAGTAAACAATGTTCAAATGGTAGAGATTATAGAACCTGATGGTACTCCATGCGAAAACGTTGCAACTCCTAAAATTAAAATTAGGGGTTTGGGCTCCGAAACAATTACAAGTTTAAAAATTGATTATGATGTAAACGGTGAGGTGTCGGGTACTATTAACTGGACAGGTTCTATTGAATTAACCAAGTTTGAAATTATTGAACTCGATGAGGTTACTTATACCCAGCTTGATACAAATGTGTTTACAATTACCCTTTCAAACCCAAACGGAGTTGAAGATGACCATTTGGGCGATAATGAGAAGTACAAAGTAATTTATGCCCCAACAAAGGCTATTGGCCCTATATATCTTGAACTTGAAACGGGTTCTGCCGGAAACCAATGCTTTTGGGAGATAAAGAATTTTTCCGGGAGTGTTGTTGCATATGGCGGCCCTTATGAAAATAACCTAACAATTGAAGAATCGATTACTCTGGAAAGTGATTGCCATACTTTTTATATTTATGATACCGGGCATAATGGCGGAGGAGAAATTACACTTAAAGACTCAAAAGGCACTCAGGTGTTTTATACCGATGGTAATTACGGTGGGGGCACTTCTGATAATTTTAGGTATTCAAACCCATCATCGGCTCCTAAGGTTGCACCTGTTGCTAACAATATTTTAATTTATCCAAACCCTGTTAGCAGTAAGCTTACAATTGCATGTAATGGCAATTTATCTGGTAATTTGAGTTTTTATTTATACAATATTACAGGTTTATTGGTGCATGAATTTAACAGTAATGTTGATAGTGGGTTAGAGCTGGATTTTTCAAACATTAAATCGGGGATATATTTTTTAAACATAAAAAACTCAGAAATTTCTGTTACAAAAAAAATTAGCGTAGTTAATAAGTAGTAAGATTTGTTTTTGATTGTGTAGGCAGTAGTTTTATACTTCTGCCTACTATTTTATAGAGCCGGTAAATTGGGTTTTCTGATTTGTGTATTACGAAAAATCAAGATGTTTTATCTGCACTTATTTGGGCTGCCCTTTTTTTAGTTGATTTAATAAAAAAGGTTTCTTTATAAACTAATACCTTAAGGGTTTCATTTGAATATTTCAGTTTCTATTTCATGTTTTTAACAAACAGATATATTTATGATTCAATAATGCACGTAATTGCTGTATGTTAGCGAATAAGCACCAGTTTACTATTAATAATATTACCTGAAATATTTGCCTTTACAAAATATACACCACTTGCAACTTGGTGATTTTGCATGTCGCTACCGTTCCAAAAATATTTATGATGGGCATTACCTGTAACATTGTCCGAATATAGGTTGCATATAACTTCTCCGGTAATGTTAATAATAGTTACGCTAACATGCACCAAACCTTTATTGTTTTCGGCAACATTTAATTCAATGGTAGTATTGTTGCTAAAAGGGTTTGGATAACAGCTTAGTTCTGATTTTTTTGTTGAAATTGCAGTATAGCAGTCTATTCCGGTAATATGGTTTTTATTGCAACCATGTAACATTAGCTCATCAATAACAGTTCGTCCTTTGTTTGAGCCCCAACTTGGTCCAACATTCAGCCTTACTGCAACAATATTGTTTAAATCGAGTCCTGTTCCGTTTGTTAAAAAATCGGCAATACTGATACGAATACGCTCCATTTCGTTGTGCCAGCCACCCAGCCTTTGGTATGGTTGTTCAAGTCCGCCGCCATAGGCTCCAATATTTATTGAGCTGCTTACATTGCCGGCATCGCGCAAAGTAACAGAAAAAGTTAAATCGCCTAATACATCTAAGGTGTAAGGGTGCTGCGTACCCTGTGCCCCCCTTAATGATATATACGCATATTTACTAAAGTCTTGAGCTTCAGAAATAATACTCCATTCATAATAAAGGTCTGTATTGTTCCAATCAAAAACTACACCGCGACTATTATCGTCGGGGTGTGCCTGAGTTGCTCCATTAAAAGGATCTGATGCGTCCCAAGTAAAATAGTTATTGTTATCATCTAACCGTCCTTCAGTTAAATTTTCAACTGTAAAGCTAACTGAACTACCCGAACTGCTCAAGTTTTCATCAAACTCTAACTGATAATCGTCAATTATAAATACGGTTGTATCGGTAGGGTTTGGACGGCACTCGTTTGTTACCACAAAACAAGTATTTGTTATATCAACCCCAATAGGATGAAAGTTTTCATACTGTCGGTAAAAAAAATCGGTTGCAGGTATATTGCCTTCGGCAAAATGCTTTATTAAAGGTAAAAACAGCCCTTTTTGAACAGTATGTGTGCCTTCCATTTCAATTGAACAAGGACCGGTAAACCATGGTCCCCACTGTTCATCGCCATTATGAAACCATGCATGTCCTGTACCCTGTACAGTTGTTGACATGCGCCACCCTTCGGCACGCTCGTATAATTGGTAAGTTTGCAGTAGATCAAAATGTGCTGCACCGCTTACAAGGTCATCGCCCGAGGCTGTCCACATATGAAAATTGGAAGCATGGGGCAAGTCACCCCCACCTGTTGTTCCGCCGGGTGGCAGCATTGAACTAATAAGCACTATATTTTCGGCTGTATAATGGGTAGGGATATAATCGCCCACAATTAATTTATGGTACGACCGTGCAACATTTATTGCACCATGGCTGTGCCCTATCCATATTATTCGCGATGAATCTATTTTGTTATACAAAACACCATTGGCTACTTCGCCTTGTAAATCAAGTATGGCATCGGTGTGGTTATGCCCTACGGCAATATCCATATTCTCATGGGCCATAACAATATAACCGTACGAGGCCATGTGGAGCGCAATGTGGTCGTACCATGTATATTCATGTCCGCTGCCGTGCGACATTACAATAAGCGGAAGTGGCTCCATTACTTCAATATTTGTAGGATAATAAAGTATTTCGTTGGTTTCGTTAGATGGTATTCCAAATATTGCCCCCACACTATATGTGTCTGATGTTGTAACATTTAACGGACCGGGCTGGGTAACATCATGAATTACGTACAACCCGGCTTCATTACTATAACCGTCAATTAAATCAATTCCATCGAATATGCCATTTTGGTTTAAATCAATTACAACATCGTAACCATGCCCCAAACCGGTATAATCATTTGTAGCACTAACCCATGTTAAGCTGCTCAGTTCGTTGGGCTGTGATACATTAAATGTGTTTTGCTGTATTGTTGATGTGGTAAAAGTTACTGTTTGCAAACCGTTTAGTGTTATATCGGTTAGCGATGGGTCGGTATCCCATTCATTTACAGTTTTGGCTTCAACAATATAAATATCGGCTGTTACATCAACAATATAAGGGTGCAAAGTTGGGTCAACGGCAACTTTAACATCGGCGTTTACATTAAATGCTTTTACATATTCAAAATACGGGTACTCTGTAAGCGAGTTTCCGGCAAGTTGGGTATTTTGTGCAATTGTTGATAGCGTAAAAAATAGTAATGCTATTAGTACTGCGTATATTATTGAAGTTGTTTTCATCTGTTTATCTTTTTTTTTCTTGCCAAAATTCATACAAATATGTTTACTTTAAAAAATATTTACCTATACAAAAACTGAGGAAACAGAAAAACACACTTGTACAATATTTGGATTTATATATAATAGGTGTTAAAAAAAGTAAAGGGCATCATGTATTAAATCATCCATATGCAGGTTGTCATGAATTATTTTATTATTAACAATATTTTAATATGTGATGCAACCATTCTAATATTTTTCACTCTTATTTATATTATGTAGCTTTATACAAAAAGCTAAAAATCTATTTTCAAAGAGTTCTGATATGAATAAATCACAAATAGTTAACAACTATCTTTTTTTGGTTTTACTTTTCGTAAATTATAGTTTACCTGCTCAAACAAGGCTATATTCTGCAAATAGCAAGGGTGTTGATATTCAAAAGCAAATTGTAATTGAAAATTTTGATGATAATGAAATAAGTTTAGAATCATATCCTGGAGAGGATGTTAATTCATCATACTGGGAACTTAGCTCAGGCATTACTTATGAAAATTCGGCCTATTCATTAAAGTTATTTGGCAATACATGGAAGCTGCAAAACATTGAGCCGGTTACTGTTAACAACGGTGATGTTTGGCAGGTTTCGGCTTATATCGAATATGAAGGCAACTATCAGGGATTTGGTGTTATGGATGGTGAAAATATACTTTTTTATTCATTTGCAGGTTTACAAGGACTATCTGCCAATGAGTGGATTTCTGTATATCAGGGATGCTTTGCCGAACAGCAATGGAATAACTATAAACTGCCCATTGCTGATGACTGGTTTGCTTTGTATGGTTACCTACCTGAGATATCAAATATTGTGTATGTAAATGATAAAACATCACAGGGTATTATTTATTTTGACCAAATAATAAACATAAGTCAGGATTTGCCACGCTTGCCAGAGGTATCAATTAATTATACCCAAGGCGGCACATATAAAACAGGCGGCAAAAAAAGTATTGACATACAATTTACGGCTACCATTACCGATGCCGACAGCGACGAACATAACTTGTATTGGGATTTTGGCGATGGTACATCAAGTACAGAACAAAACCCCGAACATACCTTTTTAGTTGAAGATGACCACAGCTACACAGTATTGTTAAAAGTAAAAGACCCAACAGAAAAATGGGGCTGGACAAGCTGCAATATTGAGGTTGAGCAAAATGGCAGCAGCACGTTTCCGGTAATCATTAATTTTGTTGGCGACATAATGCTGGCACGCAAATATGAATATATGGGCGGAATAATACCAACACAAGGAGTTAATGCCATTTTTGAGCCTACAAAAGCCTGCCTTGGCGACAGCGCCGATATTACTGTTGCCAATCTTGAATGTACTTTGACAACCCATTGGGAAAACCACCCGACTAAATCAATATATTTTAAAAGCTCGCCTGCAAATGTTAGCGGCCTAACATATGCCGGAATTGATATTGTTACTTTGGCAAATAACCATATTTTAGATTATTTGGAGCCAGGTATGCAAGAGACACTATTGGTTTTAAAAGAAAATAACATAGTGTATATGGGTGCCGGCGCAAACTCTTATGAGGCAAGCCTGCCGGTTTTTTACTCAAAAAAAGGGGTAAACTTTGCCTTTTTGGCTGCCAGCGACCGAACAGGGCAATACAATAATTACCAACCTTATTTGAACGCGGGCTACAACAAACCAGGCTTTGCCAACTTAAATAAATATAACATTAAAAAGCAGATTGACGAAGTATCAAACACTTCAGACATTGTAATAATGCAGTGGCATTGCGGTAATGAGTATTCAACCGCACCAATTAAAAAACAGGATATAAACAAACCCTTAGGAGATGAATATTATGATTTTTCACTTGCTCCAACCCCAAAGGATAGGAATATTAGGCATTATGCCATTGATATGGGTGCCGATTTAATTATTTGCCATCATCCTCATATTATTCAGGGTGTTGAACTTTATAAAGGTAAACTAATAGCTCATTCGCTCGGTAATTTTGTTTTTGACATTTCTTATCCTGAAACATTTCCATCAATGATATTAGATACAAAGGTTGATAAAAATAATTTTTATGAATTTAGTATCACACCCATTTTTATTGATGATTATATCCCGCAAAGGGCAAAAGGAGAATTAGGCCTGTATATTTTAGATGACCTTGCAAAACGATCAAAAAACTTGGATACCTACCTAAAAGTTGACAGAAAAAACATTAATGCTTTGGTTATTATGGATACATTAAATATGGTTACAAATGAAAAAGAATTTGTTGCTCAAACAGCCCTTGGGCAAATAGGCAATAGCTGGCTAAGTGCCCCCGTTAGGTTAAAAAGGGTTGGCAATATTTCATCTGTTAACCAAATACAACCATCGGGCAGTTATGAATTCCGTTTGGGCACCAACAAACTTTGGTATGGGAATATGGAAGATGAAGGCAGCACTATGTGGCAATTTTATGACTCTGATGAAGGGTACTGCGATACAACCGCTTATCAGGGCAGCCGCTCAATTCAGCATAAAAGAAACAGTAGCTCATTTTATAGTATTGAAACATATTTGCAAGGCAAAATAAAACGCCGTTCAACTGATTTAAAGTATTCACTTACCGGATATATAAAGACTCAAAACGGAAAAGATGTAACTATAAATATTAAATATTATGAAAGCAATAATGACTATTACCCTATTGGTGAAGAAAATATAGGCATCAATGTAAATGGAACAACCCCATGGACTTATTATCATAAACAATTAATTATCCCAAATAACACTAAATATTTTAATATTGTATTAGAAAGTGGTGTGCCAAATAGTGGTGCTGCATATTCGTGGTTTGATAATGTAAGGCTTATTTGTTGGGATGAGTGGTGCAACAGTATTGGGCAAAATATTACATTCCCAAATAACTACTATTATATACAAGCAAAAACTAATAGTGGTTTAGGAGATATATCAATAAATTATACCGAAACTATTTTTGATGAGTCCATAGTTGATATTAAAGAAAAACCAGAAACTAAAACTACATCTTCAACTCAGTTTATAAAAAATTTTCCTAACCCTTTTAACCCGTTTTACGAGCAAACAAATATTATGTTTAACCTTCAAAAAAATCAAAATATTAATATAAACATTTATAATATTAATGGTCAAAAAGTAAAAGTACTTGCAAATGGTTTATACTTGCAGGGTGTTAATAAAGTAATTTGGGATGGCACAAATTCAACCGAGAAAATTGTTGACCCCGGAGTTTACTTCTACCAGATTATTACAAATAATAAAAGAGTGATTAATAAGTGTATTGTACTGTATTAGAGCATAAAAAATGCAACCCAATAAGATTGCATATTTTTACTGTTGTAACTGTTGTTGTTATCTATTTTCCAATAATTATCTCTACCATAAGGTCATCTTTCAGAACGCTTTGGCCTGCTTTGACGTGTATTTTTTTTATTTTCCCAGAAATTGGGGCTTGAATCTCATTCTGCATTTTCATGGCCTCAAGTATAAGTAAAGGTTCGCCTGCTCTAACATCACGACCCTCCTCGGCAAGCACATCAACAATTTTGCCAGGCATTGGAGCCTCAAGGTTCTCATTCTTTTTCGATCTGCTTTTTGTCGATAAAAACTTCATTCGCTTAAATGATGTTGGCGTTTCAACCGTAAACATATACGAAACACCATTCAACAAAATTTCGTACCTATTTTGGTTTTTATACAATATCTCAACAGGATACTTTTTGTTTTTCCACAACAAATAGGTTCCATGTTTATCATCATCTTTTATAACAACTTCGCCCTCTTTACCATTTACATTTAAAATATCTGAAAAAGGTAAAGCAAATTCAAACTTCTTGCGTTTTACATCAACTGCAATAAGTTTTTTTATCTCTTTTTTTGAACTGCGTCCAAATCTCATAATTTTTTCTCCTTTAGTTCTACAAACATAAATCAAATTTAAATAGACTTTAATCTTTTGTTTAGCACCCAAGGGTTAATATTCTTTCCCTGTTCAAAGTCCACTTCATTATGAGCTTCTTTTTCACGCTCTTCAATATATTTTAGGGTAGCAAACCATGCGGCCAAAACCTCCTCATCTTCGGTGCTTTCGTGCATAAACTCCAACTCTGTTTCAATAAAACTCGTTGTAAATGTTCCACATTTAAACGAATCGTTATCTAAAACTGTTTTAAAAAATGGGATAGTGGTTTTAAGACCTTTAATCCAAAGCTTGTTTAGTGCCTTTTTTGTCTCTTTTATGGCAGTTTGACGGTCTTCACCCCATACCACAAGTTTAGCAATCATTGAATCAAAATTGGGCGATATTGCATCACCTTCAACTACACCACTTTCAACCCTAATATTGTCGCCTGTTGGCAGTACCATTTTTTCAATAGTTCCCAAATATGGTGAAAAACCTGTCTGCACATCTTCTGCATTAACCCTGCATTCAATAGCCCAACCATTTAATTTTATGTCTTTTTGTTTTATTGTAAGTTTTTCGCCTTGCGCTATCCGTATTTGCTGCTCAACAATGTCAATTCCAGTAATCATTTCGGTAACCGGATGCTCAACCTGAATACGGGTATTCATCTCCATAAAATAGTAATTATTATTTTGGTCGAGCAAAAATTCAACAGTTCCGGCGCTTTCATAATTTACAATTTTTGCAATTTTTATGGCAGTATCACCCATTGCTTTTCGCAGCTCGGGAGATAATGCAGGCGAGGGTGCTTCTTCAATAAGTTTTTGGTGCTTACGCTGAATGCTGCACTCCCTTTCGCCCAAATGAATAATATTTCCATGTGAGTCGCCAAGTATCTGAAACTCGATATGTTTAGGGTTTTGTATGTATTTTTCGATAAATACCGATGGGTCATTAAATGCTTTTTCGGCTTCATTGGTGGCCAAACGGAACATTTGCGCCAGCTCCTCAGCCTTATGAATAATTCGCATACCGCGTCCGCCCCCACCAGATGCTGCTTTAATAATTACCGGATATCCAATTTTATCAGATATTTTTTTAGCCTCTGCTGCATCGCGTATTGTATGGGTAGTGCCACTTGCCAACGGAATTTTGTGCTTTGTTGCTATTTGCCGTGCAACGGTTTTGTTTCCCATTTTATGAATAACATCGGGCGAAGGACCAATAAACTTTATGCCATCATTAAAACACCGCTGTGCAAAATAGGCGTTTTCAGCCAAAAATCCGTACCCCGGGTGAACTCCATCAACCTTTATCTCTTTTATTATAACCATAAGTTTTTCTACATCCAAAAAAACTAAAGCTTCTGGATACTCATCACTTAAATCATAAATTTTATCAACATGAGAAAGATAATGTGCCGTAGGTTCCAATGAGGTTTTCAGCCCCCATGTCTCAATTCCCATCAGTTTGCATGTTTTTGCAATACGAACAGCAATTTCACCACGGTTGGCTATTAATATGCTTTTTATTTTCATTTTTTTTATTTTTTTACCATTTGTTTAAACGGTGCATGCATCGTTATTGCTATCATTTTATTAATGGTTTTTATTTATCTTTATCAGCCCTACAATGGTATATTCCCATGTTTTTTAGTTGGCATCGACACATGTTTATTCTCTAAAGCTTCAAACGCCAAAATTAGCTTTTTGCGGGTAATAGCCGGATCAATAACCTCGTCAATATATCCTCGCTCATCGGCAACATACGGGTTGGCAATTTTATCGCGGTAGGTTTTTACAAGCTCTTTTTTTAGTGCAACAGGGTCATCGGCAGCAGCCAGTTCGCGGCGATAAATAATAGCAACTGCACCATCGGGTCCCATTACTGCGATTTCGGCAGTTGGCCATGCAAAATTAAAATCACCCCCAATATTTTTGCTATTCATTACAATGTAAGCACCGCCATACGATTTACGGAGTATAACAGTTATTTTTGGCACAGTGGCCTCTGTATAGGCATACAGCATTTTTGCACCGTTCCTAATAATTCCCATATGTTCTTGATCAACTCCTGGCAAAAATCCGGGCACATCTTCAAGTGTCAGCAGTGGTATATTAAAAGCATCGCAAAAGCGTATAAAACGCGCCCCTTTTATCGATGAATTAATATCAATGGTACCTGCCAAAACTTTAGGCTGGTTGCCAATTATACCAATAGTATTTCCGGTTAAGCGGGCAAAACCCACTACAATATTTTGTGCATAGTTCTCGCTTATTTCATAAAAAGTATCAGTATCAACAATTTCACTTATTATATCCTTAATATCATAAGGTTTATTGGGGTCATCGGGAACAATTTCCCTAAGTTTTTCATTATATTCGGGTATTTCGTCCGATTTTAACACAACCGGCGGGTTCTCCATATTGTTTGATGGAATATAGGTAAGAAGTTTCTTTACCCCTTGAATTGTATTCTCTTCATCTTCATACATCATATGGGCAACACCACTTTTTTTTGAGTGCACCTCAGCTCCTCCCAATTCATCATCAGTAATATCCTCGTTCAACACCTCTTTTACAACGCTTGGCCCGGTTACAAACATGTAACTGGTTTTGTTGGTCATAAAAATAAAATCGGTTAATGCCGGCGAATAGACTGCACCACCGGCAGCAGGACCCATAATAACTGATATTTGAGGTATTACCCCCGATGAGTATATGTTATTTTTGAAAATTGATGCATATCCCGCCAAACTTGCAATTCCCTCTTGAATACGTGCCCCGCCCGAATCGATTAAACCAATGATTGGCGCACCCATTTTAAGCGCCATTTTTTGGATTTTTGATATTTTCTGAGCATGAACTGTGCCCAAAGAACCGCCCATTACTGTAAAATCTTGTGCATATGCAAACACCAAACGCCCCGATACTTTTCCATGTCCTACAATAACTCCATCGCCAAACGACTTAGTTATTTTACCAAAACTGGTGGTAATAGTTGCAGGCGTTACAAACGCATCTATCTCCTCAAATGAATCTTTATCATATAATAAATCAATTCGTTCGCGTGCAGTTAGTTTTCCCTTTTTATGTTGTTTTTTGGCATTCTCTGCACTAAACTGATTAATAATCTTCTCTTCGCGTTCCAAAAATTTTTTGAATAGCTTTCCGTTTATATCCATATATCTAATATTTTTTTAAGCGTACGATACAATAACAGTCACTTACACCACCCTATTAATATGTGTTTTTCCCCTTTTTAGTTTTTTGCTTTTTATACTAAAATAAACTACTACATTTATTTAGCTAATGTATAAAAACATGATAAAAATCAGTTTGCAAATTGAATAAAAAACATTGGATATGCAAAATATTTTAACCTAAATTGAATATTTACATACAAATAAAATTGTCAATACTCTGAAATTAAAAAGGATACACAAGATGCGACTACATCTTCTCAAAAAAGTCATTTCCCTTATCGTCAACAATAATAAAAGCAGGAAAGTTTTCTACCCGTATTTTCCTTACAGCTTCCATCCCTAACTCTTCAAAATCAATTACTTCAACCGATTTTATGCTATCCTTTGCCAAAATTGCTGCCGGACCACCAATGGAACCAAGATAAAAACCTTTATTGCTTTTACATGCATCAGTAACCTGTTTGCTACGATTTCCCTTTGCAAGCATTACCATGCTACCGCCTTGTTTTTGAAATGGATTAACATACGGATCCATACGTCCGGCTGTGGTAGGTCCAAAACTACCCGATGCCATACCTTTAGGTGTTTTTGCAGGCCCTGCATAATAAACAGGATGGTTTTTTAAATACTCAGGCATTGGTTTGCCATCATCAAGCATTTGCTGAATACGGGCATGAGCCATATCACGGGCAACAATTAATGTTCCGTTTAAATTTAAACGAGTTTTTATAGGGTGTTTAGAAAGCTCCTTTAAAATATCCTCCATTGGTTGATCTAAATCAATATCAACAGCCGGAGCCAAGTGAGGTGCCCTTTTGGGTAGGTATTTTTTCGGATTCTTCTCCAATTGTTCTAAAAATATTCCTTCTTCGGTTATTTTTGCTTTAATATTTCTGTCGGCACTACAACTAACTCCAATACCCACCGGACATGACGCGGCATGACGTGGCAAGCGTATAACACGTACATCATGTACAAAATACTTGCCACCAAACTGAGCACCAATAGCACTATCCTGGCAAATTTTTTGCACTTTTGCTTCCCACTCTAAATCGCGAAAAGCTTGTCCTCCATCATTTCCTTCTGTTGGTAAATGATCTAAATATCCGGCCGATGCTTTTTTAACAACTGCCATTGTAGCCTCGGCCGATGTACCACCTATTACAAGTGCTAAATGGTACGGTGGACATGCTGCCGTTCCAATTTCTTTTATTTTTTCTTTAACAAACTTTGTGAGGTTTTCCTCTGTTAATAACGATTTTGTCATTTGATATAGGTATGATTTGTTTGCAGAACCACCACCTTTGGTTATAAATAAAAACTCATAGCTACTGCCCTGTTCAGCATAAATATCAATTTGTGCCGGTAAATTTGTGCCGGTATTTTTTTCATCAAACATTGTAAAAGATACTACCTGCGAGTAACGCAAATTACGCTCCTTATAAGTTTCATAAATTCCTTTCGATAAAAATTCGTCATCATTTACTCCGGTGTAAACATTTTCGCCCTTTTTTCCCATTACAATGGCTGTACCGGTATCCTGGCAAGTAGGCAACTCACCTTCGGCGGTAACCACTTGATTTAACAACATAGTGTGAGCAACAAACCTGTCATTATTCGAAGCCTCACTATCTTTTAATATATGCGATAGTTTCTCGAGATGCGTAGGACGTAAATAAAATGACACGTCGCTAAAAGCCTCTTTTGCTAATAATTGTAAGCCTTTAGGATCAATCTTTAATATTTTTCTATCGTCAATATTTATAGTTGACACAAAATCGGATGTCAATAATTTATAAGGAGTTGTATCCTTTTTTATTGGAAACGGCTTTTGATATTTAAAATCTGTCATAATATTATTATTTTGTTATTACTGATAAAAATCATTTCAAATTTAATTAAAATTAAATATTTGTGCGACAAATTACCAAATTTTATAAATAAACGTAACAGGTGTTACGTTGTCCTTGGAACTCGTAGCACTCCGCCGCGGCGGACAGGCTGCTACAAGATTAAGTGCGAAGCACTTATTATACCATTTTTAAAATCAAAATTACTGGTATAATGCCGATGTAGAATCAAAACTGATATACA
>CBDUWQ010000098.1:0-13590 GCA_965370965.1 uncultured Bacteroidales bacterium | reverse complement strand
CCCAACTTTTAACTTTTAACTTTTAACTCCCAACTTTGAACTTTGAACTTTGAACTTTTAACTCCCAATTTTGAACTTTAAACCCCTTCCATACTTTTTTCAAGCTCGCGTGCATGTTCAAGAAACTCGCTTAGCAACATCTCTTTATGAAATATCATACCGTGTGTTGCTCTTATTTTAGGGCTTTTATGTTCGTAAAAGTAATCTTTTCCCAGAATTAATTGCACTTTTTTAAACTGTTCAACCCAAACTTTTTGCGACAGGTCGCTAAATGGCCCGTCAAAATCGGGGCTTGGAAACGATGCATTAACCTGACTAATATAGCAGTCTTTAAAAGAGCGGTCGAGTACTGCCATTGAGTTAAGCGATATTGGGGTAAAAACATTTGCATCATTTGGTTCAAATTTAAACCATACATTTCTGTATCCTATTATTTTTAGTTCCGACAAATCTGTCTCTTTGCTCCATTGTTTTAATGCTTCGGCAATAGCCTGTAAAACTTTATAGTGCGTATCGGGTCCTGAGCCTTCGGGGTCGAGAGCCAGACTAACTTTTGTTGGATTAATTCTTCTTAACATTTCAAGTACAGGCTCAACATCGCGTTTACGCTCGGGGTTTTGGGTAAAAATATCGCCTGTATAAAAGCCCAAACGCTTATGCTCAATATTTTTTACCCTAACACCATAGTGTGCCCAAACCAGCTCCTCCTCAAATTCGCGGAGCATACCTTTCAGTTTTTGAATATCGGCAGGGTTTTTCTCACCATCGTAACTATGGTTTATTAAATCAATGTTTTTATTAATTTGCTCAATAAGCCCCTGTTTCGATTTCATGTGATATATCTCAACCATAGCACGGGTTATCCTATGACAAACACCTCGCAATTTGCCATCCTCATCTTTATCGGCAACCTTGTTCAAATAGTGGTTAACATCTTTATCCCATTTAAATTTATATCCATCGTTAAAAAAATCGGGGTATTCTATCATCTGAATCAACCCTTTATTAATATATGCAATGGTTGACTTAAGCAAATGGTTTATCATGCGGTTTGTAACTGCTGTAAACCCTGATGTTAAAATAGAAAATTTGAATGAATTTGATGGCTCGCGCAAATGGCGTATAACACTTGGGAATATACCAAGCTGTATATCATCGTGATGCGGGCCTGTATGTAAATACCGTTGGTTTTTTTCTGGCGTAAGCCCTGTCTGTATTTTAGCCTTTGTTAAATCAATTACTTGCTGTACCGTGTTTAAACTTAAATTTGGTATAAGCGAGCAATATTTATCGTTTTTAAGGTCGTCAATTGTAAGTTTATGTGCGTATTTATCAATCTTTTGGCATAGCTCATAAATTGCTTTTTCAGTTTTTACAAAGCTCCATTTGCCATCATTGTAGTACTTATTAATACTATCGGTAAGTTTTACTGCTGCGCCCTCGGTTATAAAAAAACGGGCATTTTTTTGGCGATGCAGTACCGTTGCCGGAAATAAATTGTTTGGCTTGCTCTCAACAGCATTTTTTACAATTGGAGCCTTTGCCTCACCTGCTGCAAAAATAATTGATACTCCATTGGGGTCAAAAGTAATTGTATTGAGCCCAATGGTAATAACCAAACGGGTTCTCGACACTTCAATTCCTCCCAAATCACCTGCCGATGCGGCCTGTGTTTCAAAATTGGTTGATGTTAGCCTTGTTGTGCTGTTATGGTCGCTTCCGCGGGTATTGAAAGCTATATGGCCGTCTGGACCTATTCCGCCAAGAAAAAAACCTATTCCGCCCTTCTCCCTTATTTTCTCCTCGTAGCGGGTACACCAGTTATCTATTTTAAATATTGACTGTTGTTGTATATTTTCTTGTTCGGTTTCGGCTGCCCTGTTTCGCAGGCTAAGGTCAATTTGGTTATCAGGAAATACTTTAGAAAAATGCAGTCCGTTTGCCAATTCAATTTCATTGCAATTAATTAGCAGTGCATTTTTTATATTAAGCCCAAAGCCTTTTATATAAAAATTAATTACATAATCGTAAAAACTATTGTGCTGTTTTGGGTTTATTGGGTAAAACTCATCAATTTGCACAAAATGCAAACCACTTAAATCGGGCTTATTATCTAAATACAATCCATTTTTTTCTCTAAGGGCAATGGCTTTTGTATTATTCCAGTTTTCTAAAAAATACTGTGTCCATTTTATAAAATGTTCGGGTGTTTTTCCTGTCGGAAGGCTAATAACACCATTTGGATTTTGTGCTACCCACTCTAAAAACCTTAGCGAGGTTAGCAGCCCAAGATTTGGGAAATTTGGCACAATAACATATGGTATATTGGTATTGTAACCCTTACGTCTCGAGCGGTCAAAAAAATTCTGTTCAACACTTGTTAGTTGTGATAATTGCATCTCTTAATGGTTTTTAATTCAATAGGTTAATTTTGTTGTTGTGGGTAATTTTTTCGAAAAACTTCCCCTCCGCACAACATGGAGGGGAAGAAAAATAAATGGTTTTGGTGTTTGTTTATTTATTTTAAAATTGTTTAGTCAACGTCCCACCACAAAGAGGTTCCTCCTGTATCAGGGCCGCCTAACATTTCAACTGCTTTTGCATATCCTTCAGGATTATTTTCTTTTTCAGTAACTGAAAAGTTCAACCTCTTAACAAACTCCTCTGTTGAAATTTTTCCATCACTAAAATTTAAAACAACAGGAAACAATGTCGGATATCCGGTTCTTCTGAATTCACTCCATGCTTCCATCCCTTCAGGATAAACAGCAATCCACTTTTGTGTAATAATTTTTTGAAGCCTCTGTTCATCAGTTGTTGCTTCATCAAAATTTGGAGAAACATTATTAAGATGATCTGAACCTGTCAAAACATCATTTGTTCCATCAGCTTTCTTAACATCTTTGTATTCGGCAGGCAGATTTGAACTAGATAAATAATCTGTAACATTTGCTGCACCCCATTGATTAAACGATGTTGTAACACCTAATTCATATAATGATTTAGCTGTACCTCCCATATTAGACCAACCTTTTAATGCACCCTCGGCACGTAAAAAATATACTTCGGCAGGTGTCAAAAGAATTGCTGGAGATTCAGGGGTTAAATTAAGACTTGAGTGATTTACATATTCTGCTTTATCAACTAATTCTATCCCTTGGCGAATACCTTTATATGTATAACCGGCAGCTACAACATCTGCATCAGCAGAAGCTGTAAAATACTTCTCTAAACGAGGGTCATTATAACCACTTAACATTGACTCCATTGGAGCACCCATTCTAATATCGCCCCATGAGTTTGCGATAGCAGCAACAGGATTGGTATAACCTTTACCTGATACTTCAGCAACTGTATTCTCTAAAACACCATAGCTATTATTCATAGCTGTTTCAGCCTCAACTTTAGCTTTATCAGAATCTACATTTGAAATACGCATTGCTAAACGTAACCTTAAAGAGTTAGCATATTTTATCCATAATGAATAATCGCCTCCAAACATTTGATCATATTTAGCAAAAGGTGTGGCATCAGGATTTGCAATAATAAAGGCATCTAAAAGGCTGATTGCTTCATCTAAGTCCTCAAAAAATGCGTAATAAGCATCTTTTTGGTTATCAAATTCACCACCTGTTTTTGAATCACCATAATGTGTGTATATTATAGGACCATATTGATCGCTAATTCTGTGCATAGCTTCAACTTTTAATATTAAAGCTGTTGCATAAAAACTAGGATAATCCTCTTTTGTTAATTGCTCAACCTGGTAAGTAGCTGTCATAAAGTAAGCATAAGTATAATCCCATGCCGAAAAATTCCATCCATCAACCAATGCATAAGTAGTATTATTCACATTTCCGGCAAAAGGTGTTGGTGTCATCATATATCCTGAAAAGATATCAGCATTTAGATTTTGCATAATTTGATAAGTCCAATTTGTTCCCCAGCCCCAATTAAAATTACAATAAATCATCTGTTGCATTTGCGGGAAAAATCCACCTATAAAATAATAGTCAGCAAGTAATTGCTCATCAGTTACACCACGCTCATCAATATTGTACTCCTCAAATTTATCTGTACATGAACCAAATATAAGAAGACCTGAGATAAGCAGACTTGAAAATATTTTAAATTTTGTTTTCATTACTATTATCTGTTTTTAGTTTAGAAAGAAAGTTTAATATTAAATCCTATGCTTCGAGTAGTTGGCATACCAAATACATCAACACCTTGTAAATCGTTTCCGGTTGACATTACAGCATCAGGATCATAAGGTGCTTCGTTATATAAAAAGAATAAATTACGACCAATTACAGAAAGGTTTAAACCTTTAATAAAATCAACTGACGAAAAAATATCTTTAGGAAAGCTATATGATAATGACATTTGACGTAAACGAATATTTGTAGCTCCATATACATAGTACTCTGAAACTCCATCGCGACCACCTACTACATTATAAAAACCCTGAACATCGGTAAATTTATTACCTTCAACCTCAACATATCCGGCATCGCGGGCATCTGCAGAAGCTTGCGATACACCCCACTGGTCTAAATCAGCTTGTGTCATTGATATTACGTTACCACCAAAACGACCGTCAATTAAAAAATCAAATCCAAAATTCTTGTATTTTAATTGGGCATTCCAACCTAATGAAAAATCAGGATTTGAATTGGCTATTTTTTCAAAATCTGATGATTTTTGAGGAAGACCTGTTGTAGCATCTACAATAATATTACCGCTATCATCACGTTCAAATACTTTACCATAAATATCACCATATGATCCACCTTCTTCCATTCTCATCCAATAAGAATTACTGGTTGAATTTCCGAAATTAAAATGCGTCATGTCAGGATGTAATTCAATAACAGTATTTTTATTAGATGCCATGTTAAAGTAGTTTTTCCAAGTAAAATCACCATTAACAATTGGGTGAAGTCCTAACATAATCTCATAACCTTTGTTCTCAATATTACCTGCATTAACATAATACCATGAGTATCCTGAGCCGGCTGGCGCAGGTAATCTAAAAAACTGATTTCTTGTATTTGTTTTGTACCAAGTAAAATCAAGTGTTACTTTATTCTCTAAAAATCTCCATTCAGTACCTATTTCAACAGATGACGAGATTTCAGGTTCTAAATTATCAAATGGAGCCTCAGCATTAAAAATTAAACTACCCCCTGCACCCATAGTATGAGTTGGATAACTTAAAAAGCTTGGTATTGTATTACCAACCTTACTGTACGAACCTCTTACTTTACCAAAAGTAATAGCTGTAGGCAATTCAACTATATCGGTAATAACAGCGGTTAAACCAACCGATGGATAAAAGAAACCACCTTTCATGCTGTTTGTATAAGCTAAAGATGAAGACCAATCATTACGACCTGTAATATCGAGAAATAAATAGTTTTTATAACCAATTTGAGCTGTTCCAAAAACCGATTGATTTTCAACCCTTCCCTTTGTCTCTTCTAAATAACCTATTCCCAACATATTACCTAAAGTAAATAAATTTGCAATTTCCAATCCATCATCACGAGAATCTAATAATGTACTTTGAATAGTTGTATGATTAATACTGGAACCAAATGATGCAATAACTCTTATATCATTAAATTGCTTATCGAAATTTAATAATAAATCACCATACAATAATGTTACCTGATTGTCGAACATAATAAATCTGCCATTACCATTAGTTGCCGATAAAGCAGGTGTTGTAGTAGCATAAATATGTTGTTCATACTTATCAGAAGTATAGTCAGCACTACCCCTTGCTTGTAAATTCAAATAGTCGGTAAATTTAATTTTGGCAGTTAATGATGAAATTATTCTATTTCTCACATCCTCACTTGGTACCCTATGTGTTAACCACCAAGGATTTTGCTCCCATGTATCAGGATCTTTATGCCAGTTTTGTGCCATTAAATTTCTATTTTGATCAAAAACTTCATAATTGTTTTTATAAGAGCTTATGTCTTCTCCTCGTGGAAATCTATACAAACCTACCAAAGGATTAAAATAGTAACCACCCGGAGTTGGACGATTGTTAACCTTTTGGTTTATTAAGTTTACTGATGCATCTAACGTAATTTTATCGTTATAAAGCTTAGCAGTCTCTCTAAAATTAAAGTTATGCTTACTCAATGTATTATCAGGCACAATTCCTTTTGCCGATGTATTTGCATAAGAAAAATAAGTTTGCATTTTTTCACTACCTGAACTTATACCTATTGAGTTAATAGCTGTTAAACCACCTTGAAAATATTCTTTTGGGTTGTGTCCTGCTTTTGATGATTTAGTACCCCAACTATAACCTCCATCACTCATACCATAGCTATCTTGCAACTCGGGTAGTATAAGAGCATTTTCAAAAACAGTACTTGAATTAAAATTAATACTGGTTTTACCTGCTTTACCTTTTTTTGTGGTAATTAAAATAACACCATTAGCTGCTTGCGAACCGTATAATGCTGAAGCTGAAGCACCTTTTAACACATTGATACTTTCAATGTCATCTGGATTAATATTACCAATACCATCACCGGCATCACGACTACCTGCATCGTTAGTACCACCAATTGATGTTGCGGGCTGAAAAGCAGAACCATTATACATTGGAATACCATCAATAACATATAAAGGTTGATTGTTACCGGATGCAGAACGATTTCCGCGAATAGTAACCTTTGCTGAACCTCCAACACCCGATGAACTTTTATTGATTATAACACCGGCACTTTTACCTGCCAACGCATTAATCATATTAACATCCTTAGCCATTGTAAGCTCATCGCCATCAATTTTTTGAGTTGAATAAGTCAAGCCACGGGCTTGTTTCTCAATACCCAAAGCCGTAACAACAACCTCGTCAACACCAAATATTGAAGGCATTAGAATAACGTCAATAATTTTACGCCCATCCAATGTAACTTCTTGCGTCTCCATTCCAATAAATGAAAACGTTAGCGTTGTTGAAGCCTCAGGAACATCAAATGAGTACTTACCGTTAACATCGGTAATTGTACCTACAGTTGAGCCTGTAACCACAACAGAAACTCCGGGTAATGCTAAGCCATCATCTCCGGATGTAACTATCCCGGTAACTGTGCCTTGCTGGGCATACATAAATGTATTTAAAACCAACAATAACGAAAAAGTAAAAATAACTCTCATAATTTATAGTTTTGGTTTAAATTTATAAATAAAAGTTTAGTTGTTTTCAAGTATATTCTCAAGTACTACAATAGCCGAACCTATTAATCCACTTTCTGAACCAAGTGGGGAAATCTTTAATATAGTATCTTCATGCAACTTAGGCAAACAGTATTGATGAATCGATTGCTTTATAGATGTTTCAATATATTGACCTGCATGAGACAGTACCCCTCCCAGTATAATAACTTCAGGATTTAAAATTTGTATTAAATATGACAAGCCCTTTCCTAATCCTAAACCTACTTTTTGTATTATTGATAGTGCAAATTGATCACCATTATGTGCGGCATCAATAATAAATTTTGGAGTAATTCCATCAATATCCTCTCTATATTGCTTATAAAGTTTTGAATTTCTGTTTGCCTCTAACCCCTCAATAGCAAACCTTACTAAAGCATTTCCAGATGCAATAGTTTCTAAACACCCAACTTTGCCACAATTACATAAAACGCCATTTGGTTCAATTGGTATATGGCTAAACTCGCCTGCAAAACCCGATTTTCCTTTATATAGTTTGCCGTTTAATATCATTCCAAGTCCTAAACCCCAATCAATTTGAATGACTAACGCATTATTATACTCTTTGGCGGCACCATAACGCATTTCTGCCAATGTACGCACCTTTGTATCATTTTCTAAAAACACAGGTCTTTTTAACTTCTTGCGAAAAGCTTCAGCCAATGGTTCGCCTTCTTTAAATAAATAAGTGTAGTTAATACCTTTCTCAGAATCTATAAGCCCGGGCATATTTATACCTATACCCATTATCTTATTCTCACTTATATTCTCCTTTTTGTATAGTGCTGATATTTCAGTAAATACAAAATCAATCAATTCCTCTCTATCGTTAAATGATATTGCCGGCAGATTTACACTAGACACCTTCTCCAAATCGTTGTTAAAAATGCCTATACCAAAAAACTTACGCCCCATATCAATCCCCACAACAAATACCGAGTTTTTCTTTAAACCATACATATTTGGTTTGCGTCCTCCAATAGAATCGCCTTTACCTCTATTTTCAATAAACCCTTCGTTAATTAGCTCATTAATATATGTTATTGTTGTTGGCGCACTAACATGTAGTATTTTTGAGATTTCAGCACCCGATAATTCTCCTATCCTATACAAATACTTAACAATGCGTTTTTTGTTAAGATAGGTTTTTAGTTCAAGTCCATTTATATTTTCTGCTATTTCAGTATCCCAAAAATTCATATTAGTCATTTTATGTAAACGTTTGCTTTTTTTAGATTTTATATTTAATGGGACAAATATATTAAATATTTTCTCTAAAAAACAAATCTTTTTAAAATATTTTAATAAGATTAGTTATATTTTTAATATTTCGTAATAACTAAAGAGTGGAGAGATAAGATTTTCAAATAAAAAAGGTTTAGAATTTTTCTATTATCTTCGTACATAAAAAAGCTAGTTACTAATCAGTGTTAGAAAATAAATATAAAGTTATGTAACTTATTGATATTCTGATGAAATTGTGTTGCAGTGTTGCAGTGTTGCAGTAAAAAAACTACTGCATCACAAGAAAACAGCATCACAGCCTGCCTGGAATTGGCAGACAGGCATCACAAAAAATTACATTACTCCTTAATTTTAAAGACTTTGCTTACACTGATTAGTTACAAAAGCTATTAAAACACAATTATCATGATAAATACATTAAATAAAAATGACATTGCACTTATAACAACAAAAGAGCAATTTACCTATCAAAGTTTATTTGAAAACATAAACAAATATGCATCTATATTTAATGATAAAAATGCCAATAAAATTGCCATTTTTAGCGAAAACCGCCCCGAATGGATATTTGCTTTTTATGCCGGCTGGAAAAATAACTGTACAGTTGTACCCATTGACTACATGGCATCGGTAAATGATGTGTCGTTTATTTTAAATGACTGCAAGCCCGATATAGTGTTTATCAGCAATGAAAAAAAAGAAGACTTTGAAAAAATATCAAAAAACCTTGATTATAAACCTCATGTATTTAACCTTGATTCGATAACATTGCCTAAAAACGTTGAACATGATGAGTGGACAGACCCAGCCGACAATGAAAAAACCGCTATAATTATTTATACCAGCGGAACAACAGGCAGTCCAAAGGGTGTAATGCTATCGTTTACAAACTTAATAGCCAACCTTAACGAGGTTTGCAATGAGGTAAACATATACTTTAAAGACCAGCAGGTTTTAATGCTGCTGCCATTGCATCATATTTTTCCGTTGGTAGGTACTATGATGGCTCCTTTAAGTATATGCGGTACTATAGTTATGTCGCCAAGTATGCAGAGTAGTGATTTGTTAGAAACACTAAAAAACAACAACGTTGGGTTAATGGTAGGCGTACCACGACTTTATGAGCTTATTTACAAAGGGCTAAAAGCCAAGGTTACTGCAAGTGTAGCCGGACGGATGTTTTTATCTGTGTTAACAAAATTTCCAAACAAAAAACTTTCTATGAAAATATTTAAGAAAGTGCACGATGGTTTTGGCGGACACCTTGAATATATGATTGCCGGAGGCGCTGCTTTAAGTCCCGAGGTTGGCGGCTTTTTTAAAACAATGGGGTTTTCAATTCTTGAAGGGTTTGGTATGACAGAGGCTGCACCAATGATAACATTTAACCGTCCTAGCAATTTTAGAATAGGTACACCTGGGCAAAAACTCAAAACTGTTGACATTGAAATACGCAATGGTGAGATTGTTGCCAAAGGACCTAATGTAATGCAAGGATACTACAACAGACCTAAAGAAACCGAGGCTGTTTTAAAAAACGGTTGGCTTTATACAGGTGATTTAGGCTATATTGACAAAGACGGCTTTTTATATATTACCGGACGGAAAAAAGAGATTATAGTTTTATCGAGCGGAAAAAATATTAACCCTGTTGAAATTGAAGATAAATTTGAACGCATTTCGCCTTTTATTAGTGAAGCAGCAATACATTATATTAACGATAACCTACACGCACTGATTGTACCCGATTTTAATGAACTGCTAAAAGCCGAAATAAAAAACCCTGAGGCTTATTTTAAAGACACAATAATTACGGAATACAATAAACATGCAAGCTCGTATAAGCGGATTATGCAATTTACACTGCTAAAAAATGAGATTCCTCGCACGCGGTTGGGAAAAATCCAACGGTTTAAATTAGAAGAGTTATTTAATACACCTCAAAAAAGAAAAGACAAAACCACCGAACCACAAACAGAGGAGTACATAACACTAAAGACTTTTATTGAGGAACAGGCAAACACCGATATTTTTGCTGATGACCACATTGAATTTGATATTGCTTTAGACTCGCTTGGCAAATTAAATCTTATTGATTTTATTGACCGTTCGTTTGGAGTGCAAATTGAAGAGAGTGAATTACTGAACTTTCCATCGGTTAGAAAAATAGCTGAATTTGTTGCCGACAATAAACTTCGACATACCATTGAAAATATTGATTGGTCGGCCATATTAAAACAAAAAGTAGAGCTTAAATTACCTAAAACATGGTTTACATTTTCATTATTCAAAAACTCAGCAAAACTATTTTTTAAACTATATTTTAAATTTAAAAGCAGCGGAACCGAAAATATTCCTGAAGGTCCTTGTATTATAGCACCAAACCACCAAAGCTATTTTGATGCTCTTTTTGTGGCATCATTTTTAAACAGTAAAACATTGCGCAATACATATTTTTATGCAAAAAAGAAACATGTAAACAATAATATAATGAGATTTTTTGCCCGAACAAACAATGTAATTGTTATGGATATTAGTAAAGACTTAAAAGTAAGTATCCAAAAACTGGCTGAGGTTGTGCGTATGGGTAAAAAGATAATTATTTTTCCTGAAGGCACAAGGAGTAAAGATGGCAACATGGGCGAGTTTAAAAAAATGTTTGCTATTATTAGCAAAGAATTGAATATTCCGGTAATTCCGGTAGCTATTAATGGAGCCTATAAAGTATTACCTACAAGCAGAAAAATACCAAAAATATCTGCTTCGGTTACTATTCAATACTTAAAACCTGTTTATCCGGGCAATTATAATTACGATACATTAACAGAGGTTGTTAAAGAGAATATTGGCAAGGTTGTTAATACATAATGCGCGGATATTAGGTTCAATCGTGCATTAGCGTAGGAACACTAGCTATCTGGCAAATATTATACTTTGGAGTAATACCGCCAGGATGGCGGTGTTCCCATGAACTACTGTTGGCAGCGAAATAGGTTGTGAATAAATAACTCCTACTCTTCCTTTATTATTCTGATATCCTGTTTTGGATAAGGTATTGTTATTCCCCTCTCTTTAAGTTTTTTGTATAAATCAAGGGTAATTTCTGTCCCCATGCCAAAACTATTATCAAAGTCCGATATCCAAAACAGTAATTGAAAATCGAGTGTACTATCGCCAAAACCCAAAAAACGTGGACGAGGTGCAGGATTTTTTTCAACATTAGGGTGGTTTTCTGTAATCTCCTTTAAAATTTCAATAACATCCTCAGGATTAGTATCATAAGATACGCTCACATTAATTTTCAACCTTCGCTTTCTGTCCGACAGGGTCCAGTTAATCATTTGGTTTGAAACAATATGACCATTAGGCACAATAACTTCGGAGCCATCGTAGGTACGCACTTTGCTTGATCGAAAACCAATATCTTTTACAACACCGGTAAGCTCGCCAACCTGTATAATATCGTCAACTTTTATTGGTCGTTCAATGACAAGTATAATGCCCGAAATAAGATTGTTGAAAATATCTTGCAGCCCAAAACCTATGCCTACTCCCAACGCACCTATTATTATTGATATGTTCGATAGTTTAATTCCTGCAACAGCCAGCGCAAAAATAAAACCAAAGGTCATAATTGAGTACCTCAACAATAGCGTAATTGTGCTCGAAACCCCTTTATCGGTTTTGCTGCGTACAAAAACCTCTTCTTTTAAAATAATTAACAAAAAGCGCGATACCCATATTGAAATATAAATAGCCAGTATAAACGATATTAAATTATCTAAACTAAATGACATGCTGCCAATTGCATGCTGCTGTGTAAAAAACTCTTTTATGCCGGAAATAACTTCGCTTTTTATTCCAAACCCTTTTAACGAAATATTTGCCCAGTGAACAAAAAACAGGAATGCTACTATTTTTCGCAAGCCATGTTTTATCTCATTGGGGTGATTTTTTACTATATGCGATTTTTGCAGAAACTCATTTTCTATCAATATTTCGATAATTAAATACAATAGTTTATATACAGAATATAGAATTACCCCACCCAAAATTACTCCTATTGCCCCAGAAAGAAGCATTGATGCCAAAGTAACATTACCTAAAACATAAAAAATGGCCGAAACAAAAAATACTATCAGTTCTAAGTTTAAAATTATCTTAATAAACCAGCCCAGTTTCTCAAATTTATTAATAAATTCTTTATTCTTTAACAGATGCCAAACAAAAACAACCGAAAATATTGCTACAAACAGATACACAATTCTTGGTAAAATTGAATTAGAATAGAATAAAAATTTAGTTGATACATATAAGTAATACAATACAAACAGTATTATCATAATAATACTTTGTTTGCCAAAAAATTGTTTTATAATTATTAATACAGGTATCAACATAACAAGCATAATAATACCCCTAATTTCAACAGGCATATAAACTGATGAAATTAACAGCCATGTAATAAGCATGCTTATTACAATTGGCTTGTTTATAATAAGGCCTAAAGACATAGTTTCCTTATCATGAACAACATCTATACTTTTTTTTAATGATTTTTGAAGTGACCGGATAAATAAAAATAGCAATACAAAAACTGATAATATAATATATAAATACGATGGATCGGACTTTGTATAATCTGAAATATTGCCTGATACATCTTCAAATCTATTATATTTTGCCTTAGGTATCGTATCAGCATAATACTCAAATATACTTTTCCATATAACAGGCTGTTCTGCAACTAATAAATTTTTAACAATATTTTCGCGTGCTATATCTATTGCCCTTCTTTTTTTTGCTGTTGTACTAAAAAGTATATTGCAATCATATTTTAGTGATATATACCTACTTTCGTCCTCCCTTATTTTAACTTTCAAATTTCGAGCCTCAAGTTTGGTTTCAGACGCACTAATTTTTAAAATATCAGAAATATTTATATTTTTAATATTAAATGTTGTCTCAAGCCATAAATGGTATAAAATGTCTATCTCGTTATTGGTTTTTAAAAATACATCAATTTTCTCATCAAGAGGTTTATAAATTAAATTTAATCCATTTTCAATATCAATCCAGTTCCTATTCCATTTTTGA
>CBDUWQ010000097.1:0-13616 GCA_965370965.1 uncultured Bacteroidales bacterium | reverse complement strand
CGTCTGTCGTCAACTGCTACAGGGGTGTGATTAGGTTCTTCGGTAATATTAATTACCACGGTTGCTACATCATAATCGCCATCAACATCACTTACCATATATTCAAATTCGGTTGTGCCTACATACCAAGCCGGAGGGGTATAAGAGATAGTGAAATCGTCATTAACTGTAATTAATTCGGCTTTTAATTTATTTGTTAAAATAATAACGCTGCCTATTCCGTCTTCAAGTCCTGTATCATTTTTAAGAATATTAATAATAACTTCATTATTAATGGTTGTACCTACAGTATCGTTAATTGCAACAGGATTGGCGTTTGTTTCTTTAACATTAATTGTAACAGTTGCAGAGGAGCATTCTCCATCAATATCACAAACTTGATAAACGAAAGTATCAATTCCCAAGTAGTCTGTATTTGGAGTATAAGTAATTGAATTATCGGCATTAACAATAGCATTACCGTTTGTGGGCTGTATTGTTGTTGTAACAATTAGACCACCGTCTTCAAGACCTGTATCGTTAAACAGAACATCAACTTTTACAGGAGCATTAATACTTGTTCCTCTTGCATCGGCAACAGCCAATGGAATATGGTTAGGTTCGTTTGTAATGTTTATTATTACTGTGGCAAGTGAATAGTCGCCATCAATATCCTCAATTACATATTGCAAGCTATCGATACCAATATACCAGTTGGCAGGGGTGTATGTAATTGTGTTGTCGGCATTAAGTATTGCTGTTCCGTTTGCCGGATTAGTGTATATATACACACTATTTAAACCATCTTCTAAGCCAGTATCATTGTTAAGTACATTAACTGTTACTTCAGTATTCATATAGGTTGAAGCTGTATCGTTAATAGCAACAGGCAGTGCATTTGTCTCTTTAACATTTATTGTAACAGTTGCAGTATCGCAATCGCCATCGGCATCAGCCACACGGTATTCAAAAGTATCATATCCTAAGTAATCGGTGGTTGGTGTGTATGTTATAATATTATTTGTGTTAACTGTAATAGTACCGTTTGTAGGGTTAGTTACAGAAGTTACAACAATACCACCATCTTCAAGTCCTGTATCGTTAAACAGTACATCAACATCAACCGGTTGGTTTATTGCGGTTGCGCGTCTGTCGTCAACTGCCTCAGGCAAATAGTTTGGCTTTTCTGTTATTGTAAATACTACCGTGGCAATGGAGTAGTCTCCATCGTTATCGGTAACCATATATCTTAAATTGTCGGTTCCTAAGTACCAAGTAGTAGGTGTATATGTAATTGTATTATCGGTGTTTACTACAATTGTACCGTTTATCGGACTTTCAAATATTGTAACTCCCTGAATACCATCTTCTAAACCTGTATCATTATTTAGTACATTAACTGTAACTTCGGTTTCCATAAATGTTGATGCCGTATCGTTAACAGCAACGGGTAGTGCATTTGTAGGTTTAACATTTATTGTAACCATGGCGGTATCGCTTTCGCCGTTAGTGTCAGCTACACAGTATTCAAAACTATCATATCCAAGGTAATCGGTATTTGGGGTATAAGTTACCGTATTGTCGGTATTAATAACAATCAATCCGTTTGTGGGCAATGATGATGTTGATGTTACATGAATTCCACCGTCCTCAAGTCCGCTGTCATTAATTAATACATCAACAATAACCGGTGTGTTAATTGCTGTAGCCCTGTTGTCATCAACTGCTACGGGAATGCTGTTAGGTTTATTTTCAATATTTATTATTACAGTAGCAAGCGAATAGTCGCCGTCAATATCCTCTACATAGTATTGCAAGCTATCGGTACCAAGATACCAATTGGCAGGCGTATAGGTAATGGTATTATTGTTATTAACAACAGCAGTTCCGTTTGCCGGATTTGTATATATTGTAACACCATTTACACCATCTTCCAATCCGGTATCGTTACTCAATACATTAACAGTAACAGGTTTGTTTATCAATGTTGATACTGTATCGTTAACAGCAACTGGTAGTGCATTGGTAAGTTTTACATTTATGGTTACCGTTGCAGTATCGCAATCACCATCGGCATCAGCCACGCGGTATTCAAAAGTGTCAAATCCGAGGTAATCGGTATTTGGCTGATATGTTATGGTATCATTATTTACAGTAATAGTACCGTTTGTTGGGTTTGTAACCGATGTTACAATAATACCTCCATCTTCAAGTCCTGTATCGTTAAAAAGTACATCAACAGCAACAGGTTGATTAACTACAGTTGCTCGGTTATCGTCAACCGCAACAGGCACATAGTTTGGTTTTGTAGTTATAGTAAATATTACCGATGCAATGGAATAATCGCCATCAACATCAACAACCATATATTTTAAACTATCGGTTCCAAGATACCATGTAACAGGGGTATAGCTTATTGTAAAATCATTATTTACCACTACTGTACCGTTTTGTGGATCTGTATATATATTTACATGGGCAACTCCGTCTTCAAGTCCTGTATCATTATTTAATACATTAATTGTAACTTCGGTTTCCATAAAGGTTGATGCGGTATCGTTAAAAGCTATTGGCAATGAGTTTGGTCGCCTTACATGTACTCTAACCGTTGCGGTATCGCAATCGTTGTCAACATCGGCAACCCTGTATTTAAAAGTATCGTACCCAAGGTAATTTGTATTTGGGGTATATTCTATTGTGTTATTGGGGTTAACGGTAATTGTTCCGTTTGTTGGAGTTGTTACCGATGATACAAGTATTGTTCCGTCTTCAAGACCTGTATCGTTAACCAAAACATTAATGATTACAGATTCGTTATAAGCAGTTGCCAACGAATCGTCAACTGCATTAGGAATACTATTAACGCTGCTTTTGACAGTGATAAACATTTTTGCCATGCCATAATCGCCATCGTCATCGGTAACCATGTATGTTAAGCTGTCAGAACCAATAAAGTCAGTATTTGGAATGTAAGTAATTTTATTATCAGATTGAACAACAAATGAGCCTTTTGTAGGATTTACATAAACAGATACATCTTGAACACCATCATTCAAATCTAAATCGTTTTGTAATACATTAACGGTAACACTTTGGTTTTCAAAGGTTGTAGTGGTATCATTAATTGCTTTAGGAACATAGTTATGCTCTTTTACATTAATTGTAACCAATGCAGTTGCACAATCGTTATCGCGATCGCATACTCTATATTCAAAAGTATCAAATCCCAAATAATCAGTTGCGGGTGTATATGTTATGGTATTATCGCTTGGGTTTAAAACAGCAGTACCATGACTTGGGTCGGCAAAAACCGAAACCACTATACCTCCGTCTTCAAGCCCAGCATCATTAATAAGAACATCAACAATTACTGCCTCGTTTTTACTTGTCCCTCTTGAGTCATCGGTTAACAGAGGTATATAGTCGTTTATTGGGTTTATGGTAATTGTTACATCTGCTGTTGCACATGCACCTGTTTGGTCGCAAACCCTGTATTCAAAGCTGTCATTACCATAATAATCATGGTTTGGAATGTATGTTAACGTGTTATCTCCATTAATAATAACAGTACCGTTTGATGGGTCGGTTGTTATAATAATCAATCCACCCTTATCAAGTCCGGAGTCGTTATCAAGAACATTTAAATTCAAACTGACATCTTCATTAGTAATGCCGCTATCATCGTTAGCAACCGGCGTTGCATCATCTTCATTAATAACCGATATGCTATTTACAAAAGATGAGCTATATTTAGGGTCTAAACTAAATGCTACACTATCAATAATTGAGTATGTAATATCTCCATCGTCAATATCGTCATCAATACCTGTTACGGTAACTGTTTGTTCAGTATCCCAATTGGCAGGGGTAAATTCTAATTCGCTTAAATCAATTGTGCCTTCACTCAAGTCGTTTGATTCTAAACCAATTCTAACATTTTGTGTAGGTTCACTGCTCAGTTTTATTGTAAATGTAGCTGTAACACCAAGTTCAGATGTGTTATTGCTTATTACAGATGCGGTTATTCCGGCAGTATCATTATCTTCATTTATAACCTCAACATCATCAATAACCATGTTATTATACAAAACATCGGTACTTGTTGCATCAGAGGTAATTATTGTAAATGTTTGGTCATTATCATCAATATCATCATCAATGCCTGTAACAGTAACAGTTTGAGGTGTTTGCCAATTGGCTCCTGTAAATGTTAATGCGGCAGGCGCAACAGTTCCTTCATTTTCATTACTAGATGATAAGCTAATTGTTACATTATTGGTTGGCTCACAGTTTAATACAATTGTAAACGTAGCTGTTGTGCCGTCTTCAACGGTATTGCCACTAATAACCGATACTATTACTGCCGAGGTGTCATTATCAATATTTGTAACCGAAACATCATTAGCATTCACGTTATTATAATTGCCATCAGAACTGCTTGCCGCAGCAGTAACAATGTTAAAAAGTTGGTCGCCATCATCCAAATAATCATCAACTCCGGTTACTACAATTGTTTGCTCTGTATCCCAATTTGAGTTTGTAAAAACTACCTGTGTTGCGGTTATTGTCCCTTCTGTTTCATCGTTGGAGCTTAACCCGATAGTAACATCAGCAGTTGGCTGTGTGTTTAAAACTATTTCAAAAGAAGCTGTTGTGCCGTCTTCTTCGGTATTGCCGTCAATTGAGTAAACAGTTATACCGGCCGAGTCGTTATCGGTATTTGTTACCGATATTGTTTGGTCTGCCAATGGGTCGTACTGGTTATCAGAATCGGCATCTTTAACACTTACAGTAATATTATAAGTAATATCGCCATCTTGCGATGCATCATCAAGTCCTGTAATAGTAACAGTTTGTGCAGTATTCCAATTTGCAGGTGTAAATGTTAATTCGGTTTTATCAATCGAGCCTTCTGTTGCATCGGCAACTGTAATTGTTAACACAACATTTGATAAGGGTTCTGCATCAAGTACCACATTAAATTGGTCGGTATTTCCAAATTCTGATGTCTCACTTGTGCCACCTGTTTCGGTAATAGTAAATCCAACAGCATCATCATCGGTATTGGTTACTGAAACATCGGCAACAGCCATACCATTATAAACAGGGTCGGTACTGGTGGCATTTCCTGTTTGAATAGTATAGGCAATATCGCCATCGTCAATATTATCATCAACGCCTGTAATAGTAACAGTTTGTGCAGTATTCCAATTGCTTGATGTAAAGGTAATTGAAGCATCTGACAAAGTGCCTTCGCCCGTATCGGTTGATGTTAATGTAATAGTTACATCGGCGAGCGGACGGCTGGTAATGGCAATATCAAAAGTTGCAGTACCGGTAAGGTTTTCGGTAGTTGTTAAGCCAATTGTTGGGTTAACAGTTATGCTTGCATTATCATCATCAATATTGATAACCGAAACATCATTAATAGTAAGTGCCGCATATTTTGTATCGGTGGTAGATTGCGACATTTGGATGTTATATGTAATATCCCCGTCATCAATAAAATCGTCAACTCCTGTTACTGTAATGGTTTGTAAACTACTCCAGTTTCCTTGAGTAAATACAATCGAAGTTGGTAGTACTGTTCCCTCGTCGGTATTATCAGAGCTGATACTTATTGTAACATCGGCAGTTGGTTCGCTAGCAAGGTTAATTGTAAATATGGCGGTATTTCCTGTTTCGGTAGTATTACCGCTTATTGCTGAAACATTAATGCCAACATCATCATCATCATCGTTAATAACTGCTACATTTGCAACACTTCGATTTGAATAATTAGGGTCAGAACTTATAGCATCTGATGTAATTATATTGTAATGCTGGTCGCCATCATCAATATCATCATTAACGCCGGTAACAGTAATAGTTTGAATACTGTTCCAATTTGCGGCAGTAAAAGTTATTTGGCTTGCGCTTATGGTCCCTTCATCAATAGCACTCGAATTTAGGTTTATTACCACATTATTTAAAGGTTGACTCGTTAAAACAACAGTAAATGCAGCAGTTGCTCCACCCTCGTTGGTATGTCCGCTTATTGTTGATACTGTGATGCCAGCATTATTGTTATCGTTGTTTGTAACTTCAACATTACTAGGGTTAATACCACTATATTTTGTGTCAGAGCTTGTGGCTGCATCTGTAATAATATGGTAAATTATATTTCCATCGTCAACATTATCGTTAATACCTGTAATTACAACAGTTTGGGGAGTATCCCAGTCGGTATTGTCAAAAACTACCTGACTAACGGCAATTGTTCCTTCACCGGTATCGTCCGATAATAAACCAACTGTAACAGAATAGATAGGCTCGCTATTTAAAACAATGGTAAATTGGGCTGTGCCGCCTGCCTCTGTTGTAGTTAAGTTATTAATTGGGGTAATAGTTATGCCTGCAGCATCGCCGTTGTCGTCATTAATAACAGCCACATCATCGGGGTTAATTGCTGTGTAATTGGCATCTGTAGTAGATGAGATACTGTTAATAATTGTAAAGTTTTGGTTACCATCATCAATATCATCATCAACACCTGTAACTGTAATGGTTTGTGCAACAGCCCAATTGCCGGCAGTAAAAGTTACTTGGCTTATTGTAATGGTACCTTCGCCTGTGTCAGACGATAATAGCGATATAACCACATTGCCAGTAGGCTCAGTTTCAAGAGCTATTGTAAAGGTAGCAGTTCCACCATCTTCGTTTGTGTGGTTAGATATTAATGACACATCAATTGCAGCATTGTCGTTATCGTTATTTGTAACCGAAACATCAGCAGGGTTTATTGCCGAATAATTACCGTCGGTTGTTGTGGGGTTAGCTAAACCAATGGTATAAGGTTGGTTGCCATCATCAATATCATCATTTACACCTGTTACGGTAACGGTTTGCGCCGAATTCCAGTTTGCTGTGGTAAATGTTATACTTGATGGTACTGTACCTTCACCTGTATCACTTGATAACAAAGGAATTTGAACACTACCTGTGGGCTGGCTGGTAAGCACAACTGTAAAGGTAGCAGTTCCGCCGGCTTCGGTGGTAGTTAATCCCGATGTTGGGTTTACTGTAATTCCTGCATTGTCGTTGTCGGTATTGGTTACTGAAACATTATCAGCATTAAAATCATTATAGTTGTTGTCGGCACTTACAGCATCAGATGTAACAATTGTATAGTTTTGGTTTCCATCATCAATGGCATCATCAACACCTGTAATGGTAATGGTAACAGCACTATTCCAATTGGAAGCGTTAAATACTACGCTCGATGTTGAAATTGTTCCTTCACCTATATCATTTGATTCAATAGGTATTGTAACCGGGGCAGTAGGCTCACTATTTAATCTAATTGTAAAGGTAGCTGTTCCTCCTGCTTCGGTGGTTGTTAATCCCGATGTTGGGTTTACGGTAACACCGTGGGTATCGTTATCGGTATTTGTAACTGCAACATCAGTTGGATTAATAGCATTATATTTTGTATCGGAGCCTGTAGAATTATTAAGTACAATATTGTAATTAACATTGCCATCGTCAATATAATCATTAACACCTGTTATTGTAACAGTTTGTGCAGTATTCCAGTTTGAAGAAGTAAACACGAGTGATGGTTTGTCTATGGTGCCCTCATTGGTATTGTCAGAGTATAAAGCTATAGTTACATTGGCAGTAGGCTCGCTTGTTAATACTACGGTAAATGTAGCTGTAGTAACTGCTTCGGTAGTTGTTAACCCACTTGTTGGCGATACTGTAACACCAGCTGCATCATCGTCATCATCATTAATTACACTAACATCGTTTGCATTTAAGCCATTATAATCATTGTCGGTTGATGTTGCTGCTGCCGTAATAATGGTGTATGCTACATTATCATCGTCAATGTTATCATCTTGTCCTGTAACCGTAATAGTTTGCTCTGTATCCCAGTTGCCTGAAGTAAAGGTTACGCTTGTTGGTAATACTGTTCCTTCAGTAATATCGCTTGAGCTTATTCCTATGGTAACATTTGCTGTTGGCTGACTGGTAAGTTCTATTGTAAAAGTGGCTGTTGCTCCATCCTCATCGGTGTGGTTGCTTATTGCCGAAACACTTATGCTTGCAATATCGCCATCAATATTTATTACAGTTACATCAGCGGCATTTATTCCCGAATAAACAGGGTCGGTGCTAACTGCGGCAGCAGTAACAATATGGTATGTTTGGTCGCCGTCGGCCAAAGCATCGTTAACACCTGTAACGGTAATAGTTTGTTCTGTATCCCAGTTACCTGAAGTGAAAGTAACGCTTGTTGGCAATACAGTACCTTCGCCCGTGTCGTCGGAGCTTAAAGAGATAGTAACATCATTTACCGGTTGGCTTGTTAAAACAATTGTAAATGTTGCTGTTGCGCCATTTTCGGCAGTATTGCCACTAATGCTTGATACTGTAATACCGGCAACGTCGCCACGGTCTTCGTTAATAACCGAAACATCATCGGGGTTTATTGCCGAGTAGTTTGCATCGGTACTGTTTGCAGTAGATGTAGTAATTGTAAATGTTTGGTTACCGTCAACAATATCATCATCAACACCTGTAACGGTAACTGTTTGTGCTGTTTGCCAATTGGACGAAGTAAAATTGACAAATGCTGCCGACAGTGTTCCTTCACCAATATCTGATGATGAAAGATTAATTCTAACATCGGCTAAAGGTTCGCTTGTAAGTACAATGGTAAAAGTTGCAGTACCACCGTCTTCATTAGTGTTACCGTTAATTGAGGAAACAGTTATTCCGGCTGTGTCTGTATCGTCATCATTAATAACTGCAACATCATCGGGGTCTAAAACAGCATAATTGCTATCGTTACTGTTATTTAATGTATTAACAATTGTATAATTTTGGTTACCGTCATCAATGGCATCATTAACACCGGTTACGGTAACTGTTTGTGGGCTGTTCCAATTGCTTGGAGTAAAAGTGATACTTGTAGGTAATGCTGTACCTTCTCCGGTATCATTTGATTCTATATCAATAACTACATTGCTACTTGGCTGAGCATCAAGAACAATAGTAAAAGTTGCTGTACCACCACTTTCGGTAGTATGCCCGCTTATTGCTGAAACTGTAATTCCTGAAACATCATCATCAATATTTGTAACCGAAACATCAGCAACTGCCATATTGTTATAATCGCCATCAGAGCTTGTGGCTGTATTTGTTTGAATACTGTAAACTATATCTCCGTCATCAATGGCATCATTAACTCCGGTAACGGTAACGGTAACTCCCGAACTCCAATTTACCGAGGTTAAAACTGCATTTGCAGGCGAAACTGTTCCTTCGCCGGGGTCGCTGCTTGTTAGTCCAATTGTTACATCATTGGTAGGCTCACTTGTTAACACAATAGTAAAAGTGGCTGTTCCACCACCTTCGGTAGTATTGCCCGATATTGCAGAAACAGTTATGCCTGCATCATCATCATCAATATTTGTAACTGCAACATTTGCAATTGACATATTGTTATAATTGGCATCAGAGCTGCTTGCGTTGCCTATATTAATGGAATAATCAATATCGCCATCGTTAAAACTATCATCAATGGCAGTAATATTAATGGTTTGTGGAGTATCCCAGTTGCCTGAAGTAAAAGTTAAACTTGTAGGCAAAACAGTTCCTTCGGTAGCATCAGAAGTGCTGATACTAATTGTTACATTATCGGTAGGCTCACTGTTTAAAACAATAGTAAAACTTGCATTAGTGCCATCTTCATTTGTATTGTTGCTTAATGCCGATACTGTTATTCCTGCATTGTCGGCATCATCATTATTTGTAACTTCAATATCATCAACAACCATATCACTATAGTTGGCATCATTACTTACCGCATTTGATGTAACAATATTATAGTCAACGTTGCCGTCGTCAATATCATCGTTTACTCCTGTAATGGTAACAGTTTGTGTACTACTCCAGTTACCTGAAGTAAATGTTACACTTGCCGGAGAAACAGTACCTTCACTTGTATCATCGGATGATAAGTTTATAGTTACATTAGTAGCTTCCGGTTCGGCATCTAATACTATTGTAAATGTTGCTGTTGAACCATCTTCGGCTGTTGTTAATCCTGTTGTTGGGTTAACTGTTACACCGGGTTCGCGTACCAATACAGTAGTTTGTGTATCAAGGTTGAGTTCGCAATTGGCATTTTCGGCTTTTACAATAATAGTGTTATTGCCTATGCTAAGGTCAGCAGCATCAATGGTAATATCTAAATCGTTGCCTGTTCCGGGAGCTGTGCCCACTAAAATATCACTAATATAGGCATTATAGGTAATATTATTTTCTGATGATTCAACAACAATTGTGGCATCCCAACCTTCGGATACCTCATCGCCTACAAGTGTCAAACTTGTTGATGGGCTGCCTATTACAGATATAGAAAAATCGGGGGATGTGTTATTACAGCCCTCTTTGGTAACCTCAAGCGTATATGTTCCTGCATCGGATAATGCAGCACTTGTTATGTCAAAAACCTTACTTGTTGATACTTCTCCTGTTCCGCTTTTTTCCCAATTATAAACGGCAACAGTTTCGTCGGCACTTAATGATATAGTCTCACCAACACAAACCTCGGTATCGCCTGTAAAAGTAATAATAGGTGCAATTGACACATTGATATCTTTTGAGGCAGTACATCCTTCTTTTATAACAGTTAGGGTATAAAGCCCTGTTTGGCTTGTAAGTAATGGGTCAATGGTAAGTGTTCGGCTTGAACCTACTGATGAACCTGAAAATTGCCAATTATATGAATTGGCACCATATTCAACTGCTGTAAGTTCAAGGGGGTCGCCATCGCAAATTGTTGTATCGCCGGTATATGATACTGAAGGCCCTATGTACATGGCAAAATCTTCTATTGTTTCGTTTAACCCATCGTCAACTTTTAGGTAAATAATAGCATAGCCCGAAATATTTGCTTCAGGATTTATTGATACGGTACGGTTTGCTCCCGAACCTCCTATTATTATATCGGAGGTACGTATTACATTGGGGTCGTGTGAATAGCCAATAACATTTAAATCGTTGGCACTAGTTTCACTACCATCGCCCACAGTAAACGGTATGCTGCTTAAATTTGAGTTTGTGCAAATTTTTTGATCGACAATATCGCTTATTGTAGGAGGGGTGTTAACAATCATAAAAATACTGTCTTGGTTAAGCGAATAATTAACAGTATTCATTGCTTCCCATCTAAAGTAGTCTTTTCCAAACCAATCGGTGTCAGGCTCATAAACTAAATTACCTATATTGGCTGAAGCAACTGTTAGCCCTGCTGAAATTGGATTACTATTGTATGTTATTGTGCCATGTTGCGGCAGTGTTAAAATTCTAATTTCACTTAAGTTGTCATTATTGGGGTCAAAAAACTTTTGAATAAAGTCAGTTGAGGTATATGTGTAATCGGCATTAATGGCACTATTAATATAAATATTACCAACATAAGGAGCATCGCCGTTAATACATTTGGTAGTACTTGTTTTTACCGTAAAATCAATTTTTGATAGTCCTAAATCAATGGCATTATACCATGAATTCATGGTTGCTAAATTCCCGTTTTGTTGCGACCATTGGTCATTTTCATCAAATGTCCAAACTCTTGGTATATGGTTGTTTATTACAAGTTGCTCCTGTTCTGTTTCAGACATCGCCCCACCGGCATCGCCCCATGTGCCAATTTCGTTATCATCCCAATAAATAGTAGGGTTAAGTTTATTAAAAGGGCGAATTGATTGGCTTGTTATTCCTGCCAATGTTTCAGCGTCATACATTGGAAAATGCGCAGGACCTCTGCCAAGAAAAGTTGCCGATGCGGTAAAGACCCCATCATTTACAACCACTCCGTTATCAGTTTCGCAATCCCATAAAACATAATTAATACCAACTTTTAAGTCAAGATACAGCGCCTTGTCGTTGCCATTTGTTGAATAGCCATTTCCGTCAAGGTCGAGCAAAATAGCAGCAAAACCGTCAATGTTGCTTTCAATTTTAAACATTGTAATACTGCTATATGAACAGTTGATTGTATCATTTTTTTCCAACCTAACAGTATCAACGTTTATATCTACTGTTTGAGGTGTTCGGTCGTAATCGTAATTATAAATTTCCACACCCTCAAACCACACCTTTACTTTAGGAGGAGGAAGTTTTGTATTTGTCCATTCTGAGCGATCCGGGTCATTTAAAAATATTCTGTATTCCGAAATATCTGAACTGCTGGTATAATCGCCATCCTGACTTTGAGCTTGTTCTATATAGTTTAAAGTCTGGTTATTTTGTACACCATATGAGTTGGCCACAAGGCTAAAAGAGTAAGGTTTCATTTCATACTCAACCTTATTAACAAACTCGTCGGCTGTAAAAACATAAAACTTTGCTTTTACAGGATATTGGCTAAAGCTGGTTGTTGTAAAACCCCAACCTTTACTCCATAATCGACCTGCCGGAATATTAGGCTCACCCGGGTTTGTTATTAGGTTTCCGCTATCATCGGTAACTGTGGCATCAAAAAACTCAAGTGCCATTCTTCTGCGCTGGGGCGAATCAGGATATCCCCAATCCCAGTCATCATAAGTTTGAAATTCAATCCAATAATTACCTGTTTTTGTGGCAGTTATTGTTAGGGCAGTATATCCCCCTGTTACGGTTGAACCATTAATATCAATTCCGTTGGGACCATTCATAGCCTCGGTATGTGTATCAATATAACCGGCTTCGGTTGCTTTTACCATACGCTGCTCGGTAAAAGCAACAATGCCATCGGGGTCATTAATACGAAAAGAGACATAGTCCTCATCGGTTACAACTCCGTTATTGTCATAATCCGGAGAAAGCTTCATGCCAAAATGCAAAATTTCTCCTGCATTTAAATATATGTAAATACGCTCTTTATCGGTGGCATTATAGTTACCAAAATCTTTGTTTGAAAACACATTCATCTCCAACCAAAGTCTGTCGGTTGAGTTGGGCATAAACTGCTTTGTGCCTTCAGCAAAAGAGGTTAATGACAATTGGATGATAATTGAAAGAAGTAGTATTTTTTTTGTTGCTTTTAATAAAATTGAAATCATAATTAAAAATTTTATTTTGCCTTAATTACTTATTTTAATAGGTTATTTGATGTAATAAGCATATCACTATCCAAATTAAACCTAATGCCTAACAAAGGCATATTGTTTTTACCTGAAAAAAAACATAAAAAGAAAGTAATCTGTTGTTGTTAAAATGCTATATTACAATAATTAATAGTACAAATATAACAAAAATTTTAGGGCGCAATAAAAATTTATACTTTCATTTCACAATAACTTTTATTGTGTATGTAGGAGTTAATATATTAACCCATACGTATTAATGCATATAGCGATTTTTGCACTATTTATGCTTAGCAACATATAAATGCAATGTTTATTACGCCTAATATTCGTAAGTCAGCGGATGACTTGTTGATTATTAGTTAGTTTCAGTTTTAAATATGCTTTAGTCAGACATTGTGATAAAACAATGTACTCGTAAGATTCACACCCAAATGAATTTGGGTCTAAATGTATTGTACTTATCCTGAATAATTCATAAACTTTTTGAAAAAGCAATTAACATATTGATTATCA
>CBDUWQ010000096.1:0-13813 GCA_965370965.1 uncultured Bacteroidales bacterium | reverse complement strand
GCCAACATTGCCTTAATTTTTAATTCTCATTAATTTCAATACTGATTTGTAACGTCAGCTTTTATATTTGTTTGTAGGTTGGTAATTTTGTTTAACCCTGTTTTTAAACCATCAATTGTTGGTTCAGTTATAGTGTCGTAACATATTCCTGTTTCGTAAGAGCTTATTTTAGGAACATAATTTATACCTAAATCGAAATTGGCAAAAGTATAACTTACCGTATCTGTTGTTAAGGTCAGCGTTATTTTATTGTTTGTACCTGCTGGGGTTTCGGGTACGTCTTCTTTGCATGAGTTTATTATTAGGGCTGTTGCTATTAAAAGGGTTAGTGCTATTGTGGTAAGTATGTTTTTCATAGTATGTTTTTTAAACTATTTATGCTCTTACTTTTTTTTATTTCTATACTATTTATTTATAAGCCTGAATCTTTGAATATTGTTTAGTTTGGATAGTGGAGCGCCTGCTCCGCTTTTTTCTCGTAGCAGGCGCTACGAGTTCCTAGAAGGCGATGCCGATTCCGGCGTTTGCGCCAATGTGTTTGAAGTTAAAGGTTGATAAGCCTATACTTATGCTTAGTTTATTAAAGTTAAGTATTGTTCCTACCTCTACTTCTACACCTGATTCTTCTTGTTCTGTATTGTTTGCCCAATGTTCACTATCAATTGAGCCATTAAGGTTTAGTTCATTTATTTGTGTATAATACTTTTTGGTGGCATAACCTGCACCTGCATAAAGGTAACTTTGCCAACCTAACTGAAATGTTACCCCTGCGGTTACTGCCATACGTGGGTAAAGGGTTTGGTCGGTAAATTCATAAAATATATCTTTATCCATGGTTTCGCCATCGTAATTATAGTCAGTTGTGGCAAATGTATTAAAATACCCGGCTACATACCATCCTGTTTTACCAACCATACCCACTCTAAAACCTAAAGGTGTAATATAATTAATACTTGAAACTAATGCCCCGGCAGAGTATTGAACAAAGTAGTGCTTCTTAATTTTTTCTTCTATTACTTTGGCCCTTATGTCAAAAACAATATCGCCTTTAAGCGAATTTACATCTTTAAATACATTCCAACTTATTTTATGGTTTCCTCCTTCAATCTCTTTTTTATCATTTTCGGATAATGTCATTGGACCTTTAAAGGTTTTACCACCATCGAAACTTACAAATAAGCTAATGTCAAACTTTTGGTTAAAATTAGCACTTGTAATTTCGTAGGCTATTTCCATGTTATTACCAACTAATTTGGGTTGTATGTTAGTTACCTGTTGGGCTTGTGTGGTTATGAAACCTATTGTTAGAAGTAAAAAGAGTGTAAGTTTTTTCATTTTATTTTTTGTTTGTTGAGACGCATTGCCATGCGTCTTTACGTTTTTATTAAGACAAAGCATGCTTTGTCTTTACGTTTATTCCTCCTCCGCCCTTCGGGCACCTCCTCCAAAGGAGGACAGCTTCGATTGGGCTCGGATGTGATATTAATATTCTACTAAGATAAAATCTTTGTTGCCGTTAAATTGTGGGCTTTGCAGTCCAAATATTTTTTTTGATGTCTCTTGTACTTTAGCTGAAACATATTTGTTCAGTTCGCCATTTGTTATTTTATGGTCGTTGTTTTCATCGGCTTCGCCTTGTAACCCTATACATAAATAATAGGTAAACAGTCCTGTTTGCGATGGGTCAAAACCTAATGATGTTTCACTAGGACCTGATGAGTTAAATACTGAGAAATTAGGGTCGCGCTGCCATGGTGACACTAATTTGGGAACTATTTTTACTCCTTTTGCTGCCACAAGGTTTTCAGTCTGTTTTTTCTCTGATGTTCGGGTAGTACCGCTAAAACAGGCATCAATAAATACTGTGGTACTTTTTGCTCCAAGTTTTTCTAAATTGGTATAAAGGTCATTTATATTATATCCCTGTACACTAATACGCTCAATTTTACCATCGGATGGGAATAGGTAAATATTTTTACCGTCTTTTGAGGGTACTCCATGTCCCGAATAGAATACAAATAGGTCAGTTTCACCTTTTACTATTGCCTTTTGTAGTTCGCCATTATCGGGGTTAAACACATCGTCGAATATAAATCCGTCAACTTCTGCGTTTTTATAAATAACAACTTGTGATACACCCATACGTTCCTTAAAATATTTTTTTATTATTTCTGCATCGTTGTCGGCATAAGGTGCAGGTGGTAAATTTGTGTAGTTTTCAATACCAAAAATTACCGCTACAGCATTGTTACGTTTGGTTTTTGCTGTTTCAACACTTGTTATACTTTTAATAGTTCCAACATTGGCAGTAAATTTATTCGAGGTATATTCAAAACGAGCAACCTGTTTTGTTAGTTTATCAATATCTGCTTTTACTTGTAATGTTTGTATGGTTGGTGGCTTTTGGTTTAAAACTAATGGTAATTGAAAATTATTCAAATTTCCTTTACCTATTTCTTCTGTCATAGTTAAATATATAGGTAACTTATTTTTATCTGTTACCCTTTTATTTGGACTCAATACTACCCAAAACTCTTTTACTTCTCCAACTCCAATATTATCAAGCTTACCTTTTCCATTCTCGATATAAATATTGTTGTCAGTTGTAGTAAGTGTGTATTTGGTATTTTTTGCAATGTTTTGTCCTATGTTCTGTACTATCACTTTTAATCGCACCATTTCTCCTGCCTGTAACTGTCCATCTTCAATAATGGCTCCGGTTCCTTCGCCATAATCTAATATTTCGTAACCAGAAAATACTAATTGTGATTTTTGATACTCTAAGGTATTTAAAACTAAAAAGGCAGGGTCCATATCGTAACCGTAATGTTCAGCTACATTAATCTCTAATTTATGTTCGGCAGTTTTTACATTAAAATCTGCGTGCAAAGGTATTTCTACTTCTACTGATTTACCAGATTGTATAAAGTGTATTTCAGGAATTTCTTCTATGGTAAAGAAATAATCAACAAAATTATCTTTAATGGTAATCTTTAATCCTTGTGCTTTACCTTTTCCTTTGTTTGTAATTGTCATTTTGAGTTTTGCCGATTCGTTGTTTTCAACAATCCCGTTTCCATTATCGTCTTCAAATGTCATATCAACAAACAGGTTGGGCGGTACTCCCCGTTCATAAGTCGGATTATAACTAAATTTATAAACTCTGCTTTTTCCGCTAATATTATTTTGCGAGTATGCCAAAATATTAGTTACAACTAATAATGACAAGAGTATTTTTTTCATAGTTAATTGTTGTTAAATACATTAATTCATAAAATTAATAAATCAATTTTAGAAACAAAAATATTAGATGTATAATTTTGGAAATAGGTTGCTATAATAGTCTGTTTTTTAGCAACCTGAGCTAAAAATTAAAATGTAACTATTTTACCTATCAATAATTGTAAATACTATATGCATCCTCACTTATAATAAAACAATTATGATATATTTGAAAAATATGAATAAAATAACTTTAATTTATTTTTACTTTATTATATTTGAGACTACTCCGAAAAGTCAGAAAAACTAAAAAATAGCAGTTTTAGTGTCGGAGTAGACTCATATTTTAATAGTTAGTTAAACTTTTATAAATGCTAATCTACCTTATAGGCTATATGGGATGCGGAAAAACTACTGCAGGTGAAAAACTGGCATCAAGGTTAGGTTATGAGTTTATTGATTTAGATAGCGTTATTGAGAAAGAGCAAAACCAAACAATATCTGAGATTTTTAAAACCAAAGGTCAAGATGCCTTTCGGTTAATGGAGAGGGAAGCACTTAAAAAAACTTTTAGCCTGACAGACACCATAGTTTCAACAGGAGGTGGAGCTCCTTGTTTTTTTAATAATATGGATGAGATGAACAAGCATGGTAAAACCATTTATATTGAACTAACACCAAAAGCATTGGTAAGCAGACTCGTTTCTGCAAAAGACAAACGCCCCCTTATAAGTGAAAAATCGGATATTGATTTGTTGGTGTTTATTAAGGAAGAACTTGCCAAACGTGAGCCTTTTTATAATAAATCGCAATTAAAAATTAGCGGGCTTGGGCTAATTCCAAAGACTATTGAGGAGTTGATATTCTAAATGTTTGAATAGTTTGAAAAAAATTAAAAACATTTGCTTTATTGTCAAAATTATGTTTATATTTATTTTTTTAAGTAAATTCATAAAGTTAATTTTTAAATGAAAAAATTATTATTTTTTATTATTCCAATAGTATTTTCAGGTTGTGCTATTAAAGTTGCGTATCAATTAATGTCAGTACCTGAGGAAGGTGGTATTCGTTTTACTCAATTAACACAAGAAGATGAGAATGTTGTACATCCTGTAATACGAAAGGATGAAGTAACCAAATCATTACAATGGTATGCAGCACCATTAATTGCTGTTTCACCCAATGGAGAACAAATTGCATATATTGCTGAAAGCAATAATTTCAACAACCTTTATATTAAACAAATAACTGGAGGAAGGAAAAAGATTCAACGTACATTTAACAAAAATGTGATGGATATGTCATTTTCTCCAGATGGGAAGTTTTTGGCATTTACTGAAAATAAATCTGGAAATTCAAATATTAACCAGATAAATGCTACTGAAGGAGCAGCCATTACTCAGCTAGCAGCAACTAGCAGTGGAGAATTGGGACCCGTATTTAGTCCAGATGGGAAATCAGTTTTTTATTCAGTTCAGGATGGATCAAGATACTATGTTTGGAATATAATACTTGAAACAGGATTGAAAACCCAATACTCAGAAGGTTTTACTCCTGTATTAACACCTGATGGAAAAAACTTGTTAATTACAAGAAACAGCAAAAATACTGGTTTTGGAGAAATTTGGATGATAAATTTAAAAAGAGGTACCGAAACTATGATTCTAACCGATCCAAATCAAGGGTTTTCAAGTCCAGCAATATCACCAGATGGTAAAATTATAGCTTGTGTAGGAGTTTCTTTGAAAACTGAAACCACTCCACAGAATTTAGACATCTATACTGTTAAACTTGATGGGACAAAACTTACACAGCTTACCTTTCATGGAGGACACGATGTTTCTCCAATTTGGGCACCAGATGGAAAATCATTGTTTTTCTTAGCCCAAAGAGCAAATGAAAAAGGTAGATTTAATATTTGGCAGATGAATGTAAATTAACATTTTTTACCCTATCTTAGTATAAAAGATTCAACAACCTAATTAAATTTAATGCTATGAAAAAATTGATACTTTCTTTAATTATAATTTGTATTGGGACTATAGCCTCAAATGCCCAAATAACGGGTGGCGGTAATGATAAATCAAAAAAAGGTTCAACTGTAACCAATGACGTTTTTAGTAACTATGGATACATTACTTTCAATAGATCATATGCCATTGGAGATTTTGGTAAGGAAGTAAACTATTTAAGTGGTATTGTAAACGGAAAAGGTAATATGAATAAAGGATTAGGAATAAATATTGGGAAATTATACTACATTAATAGCATTGATTTGATAGAAGAATTAAGATTTGGAATTGATTGGACAATTATAAGTTGGGATTTTGTTTATGCACATAATAATGACGATATAGATATGTTTTCGACAGCCACAAATTTTTTTGCAAGTAAAATTGGACCTACTATTTCATATAATCCAATTGATAAATTAATTATTGATGGTAAATTAACCATTCAGCCAACTTTAATATTGATGAATCAGAGTTTTGATAATGACTCATATTTACATGGGTCGGCATTTAAATTTAGAACAGGATTAAGTGTAAATACTCGTTATAAATCTTTTATGTTAGGTTTTGAAATGAGTTTCGGAAAAACTAATATGGAGCTAAATAATTATGATGATTTAAATGGTGATACTAATGTTAAAACAGAAATACCCACTACAAGATTTGATTTAGTGTTTGGTCTTGCTTTCTAAAAAATTATACATGGATTTTCTGTAGTACATAACAAAATAATTCTCTTATGTGTGTTTGAAGTATTCAAACCAGTTCATAAATAATACTAAAGCTAAACACCCACTTTACCGGGCAAACTTTCAAACTGCTCAATATCAATCTCCGATGGTCTGCTCGCATTATTATCTATCAGGTTGCCATTATTGTCGATAATAAGAAAATGAGGAATGGTTTTTATCATATACATATCTAAAAAAGGCTTAATTTCTGTTGCAAGATATTGATTATCGTTTAAATCCTTCAGTATCAGATACTCCTCCCAGTCATCCTTTTCCTTATCAACCGACAGGCTTATAAAAACCACATTTTTATGTCTGTATCCTTCTTTAAGCTTCATAAAATAGGAAGTCTCTTTGCGGCATGGCAAACACCATGAGGCCCAAACATCAACGTAAATATATGAACCTTTAAAACTGTTTAAGGTATATTTGTTGCCGGCAGCATCAACCATTTCAATATTGGGGGCTTTTTGCTTTTGTGTAAACTGTAAATAGCTGTTATAAGGTGTTAATAGCTGTAAATTATACTCTTTATTATTACACTCTTGCTTAAATAATTTAAATAAAGAGTCGGTATTTTTGTATCCGTAATATTTTATATAGTCTTTTAATAAAGTAAAAAGCATATACTCTTTTACATCCTTATTTTGTATTTTTTGGTTTGTGGTTTGCATTTTTACCAATGCAATTTCATACGGATATAGATTTTTTGTGTTGGTTTTTTGCCCTGCATAATATGCAATAAAAGCATCTAAAAACAATTTGTACTCATAAACGTCAAGCAAGTTACCCTCGTTTACCGAAAGTTTATTTAAAAAGCGTAAATACTTTTTTTTATCTATTTTATGAATTGCCGTGTTTGTATTTAGGTATTCCATTAGTTTTGTTGCCCTGCCATACTCGAGCGATGCCAACTCGATTTGCTTAAATATTTCAGGGAATTCTTTATTTTCAACAAATTCAGCATAAAACATTTTGTCTAATACAAAAAGCGAATCAACCAAATGGCGGAAATCTTTTACAGGTATTTGGTATAAATGCACCAACGGAATGTCTTTTTCTAACATTAAAAGATATTTGTCTTTTATATATATGTTAGGAGCTGCCCCTTTTCCTGAAAAATTTATACTTCCAAAAACATTATTTGAACTATATGAAATTGACAGGTTGTGTTTTGGGGCTAAAAATATTTTGATTCTTTTGTTACCGTTTTTTAAACTAAAATATTGTGGGTTTTCTAAATAAATATCAAAAGTGTAATTCCCGTTTTTATCTACCTGAGCTGTATCGCTAAAAGTATTTTGCGATAAAACTACAATACTGCTTTTTTGATTCTCAATTTTCCCTTCAATTCTTGTGTTGGGCAATTCCGATTTGTATTTATTTGTTGGTATTAAAGAATTATAATCAGTTGCCGTATCAGGTTTTTTTTGGTTACATCCAAAACCAGATAGTAATGTTAATATTAGAATAATTATTTTTTTCATTTTTGTGTTAAATAGTTTAGTTTTTTATAAAAGCTAAATTGCCTTTGGTTTTAACCAAATCAATCATAAAACTTTTTAAAACTCTTACTCAAACCTCATACCCATTAAGCATATATCATCAATTTGGTCATGATTACTCATCCAAGCATTTATAATTTGATTATAAAAAACTTTCTGCTGCTTCATTGTTTCTTCTTGATTTTTCAGCAACATCTCTTTAAAATTTTTATACATAAACTTTCGTCCTTTATGTCCTCCAAACTGGTCGGCATATCCGTCAGAAAAAATATAAATACTGTCGCCGGGTAATATTTTATATTCATGGCATTTAAAAGGCACTCGATAAAGGTATGCTCCAATAGGTTGTTTATCTGCTTTAGTTTCAAACAAATTGTAACCCGATAAAACCATTTTGGGCTGCATCTCTTCGCCATTTTTATTTGTTAAATTTGGTTTATTGCTTGCCCTTATAATATATAGTGGGTTATTGGCACCTGCATATTGCAAAATTGATTTTTCGGGCAAGTACACACACAATGCCATATCCATACCATCTTTAACATCGGGGTTGCTCCCACCTTGTAACGATTCTTGTACCAATTCATTTAATTTGTTCAAAATATCGGCAGGGTTACGCAGTTTAAATTCACCTAATGAACGTTGCAGTCCTTCGTGTCCCATAATACTCATAAAGGCTCCTGGCACGCCATGTCCGGTACAATCAATAGCCGAAAACATTATGACATCATCAATGGCCTGAAACCAATAAAAGTCGCCACTTACAATATCTTTTGGCTTAAACAGTATAAATGACTGGGGTATGGATGCCTTTATTACAGCATCAGAAGGTAAAATAGCCTGTTGAATCCTTCGGGCATATGTAATACTATCAGTAATATCTTTGTTTTTCTTTGCCAGCTCCTCGTTTTTGCTTACAACTTCAGCAGTACGCTGTTTCACTTTATCTTCAAGTATAATTTTTTCGCGTTTAAGATTTCGTTCCCTTATGTTAATATAGGTTACCACTGCTGTAACTGTTAAGGCAATCATTAATAAAATAAACCACCATGTTAAATAAAAGGGCGGCTTTACAATAAACGAAAATGTTGACGGTTCTTTGTTCCAAATACCACGGTTGTTACAAGCCCTAACTTTAAAGGTATATTTGCCGTGAGGCAAAGGGCTGTATGTTTTATAGTTTTGTGTTGTTGCAGGTTGCCAATCATCATCAGCTCCTTCAAGCATTACTTGATATTTAACCTTATCAGCATCAGTTAAACAAATACTATGGAATTCAAAATAGATATTTTTTTCAGTATAATTAAGTTTAAGCCCTTGTGTTAATTTGCGGTCTTTAAGATTAACTTTTAGGTTAGTAATATTGGTAATTGGCTCCAACATATTCTTTTTCTCCTTTGATGCATCAAATTTAAAAAGCCCGTTTACCGTTCCGCACCATAGGTTACCTGTTTTGTCAAAATACAGTGCGCCATTTTTTACCTCAATGCCTGTAAAGCCACTACGCTCGGTATATGAGTAAAACGCATTATTATCTATCGAAAACTGGTTAAGCCCTTTGTTGGTACCAATCCATATATTGCCGTTTATATCCGATTTCATTGCTGTAATAAGGTCGGCAAGTAGCCCAGCCTCTTTTTTGTATCTCAGCAGTGTTTTATCGGTTTTATATATAATAACCCCTTGCCCCTCTGTACCAATCCATATATTACCGTTTTTATCTTCGGCAAAACTTAAAGGGGTAATATTACCAATAGTATCAATATTTTGGAAAGTTGTATTTTGAACAGTTGTAACCCCTTTAGCCTTTCTACCAACCCACATTGTATTATGTTTATCGTAAAAAAGTGTTGATATTTCGTTACCCATTATCCGATCAACAGCATTTTTTTCGGGCTCAAAATAAAATAATCCGTCAATTGTTCCTACCCATATGTGGTCTTCATTATCAATCTCCATGCAAGTGGCTATTTTTCCATATCGTAAAACCATATTACTAAAAGCTGCATTATAGCTTAATTTTGATTCGCCTGGCAAGAAGGAAAAAATGCCATCCTCTTTTGTAGCAACCCAAATAGTACCATCAGAACTTTTACGCAAACCTATAATCTCTTTCTCTAATTTATGCCCCTTTTCGTTATATGGCTTTATTTGCCCACCAATAAGATTGTATTTGCAAAGCCCGCTATTTGTTCCTATCCAAATATTATTCCTATCATCCTCAACTATTGATAATACTTGCTCACTCAACAATCCGTGTTCGGGAAACAGCCCCATAAACTGCTCTCCCTTAAAAATACTTAACCCGTTTTCGTTGGTGCCAATTAAAATATTGCCTTCCCTGTCGGGAATAATTTTTCGTATTTTATTACCTCCAAGTCCATTTTGTTTATTGAAAATCTGAAAATTAGGATTAATACGTGTTATGCCTCCTCCCCACGATCCTACCCATATAGCCCCTTTACTGTCTTGATTAATACAGCTTATAAAATTATTTGCCAAACCGTTTCGGGTATCAAAAACAGTAACATTTCCTGTTTCGTTGTCACGACGTAATAATCCACCGTTGTATGAACCAAACCAATAGTTTTGGTCTTTATCCTCAAACATGCATGTTATTTGAAAAAAGAATGATAACCCTTTGTGTTTATATGTTTTAAAGGTGTTGTTTGCTTCATCAAAAAATTTTATCTGGTTATCAATAACAAAATATATTGTGCTATCCGATGTTTCGGTAATATAAAAAACCCTATCACTCAGTTTCGATTTTCCGGTAAAAACAGACAGTTTGGCTTTTTCGTTTGGTATTTGTTGCAAATTGTCAACCCTAAAAGCACCCGACCCTTGTGTACCAATCCAAAGCCGTTTTTTTGAATCTTGAACAAAACAGGTAATATCTCCTTTAATTTCAATAGTATCGGGTATTACCTTTATAAAACGCCCATTGTTGTAAACCGTAATACCACCGGCAGTATGCCCAAACCAAATATTGCCATAACTATCCTGTAAAATTGTTTGTACACCATTTTCAGATAAACCGTCGTCAACTGTAAAATTATTAAAGGTTTTTCCATTAAAAATTGAAACTCCGCTTGCTGTCCCAAGCCATATAAAACCTTTATCATCTTGAATCAAATCGTAAACCTTTGATTGCGACAACCCCTCTTTTACACTATAATTATCAAAATAATATTTTTGTGCTTGCAGGGTTATTGATATTATTATAAAACTTAAAATGGAAAATATCTTTTTCGTTTGCATACTTATACAAATTGGGTTAAACAATATCTAAAGTTACAATATTTTATATTATCTGAAAATCTAAAATAAAAATCTATTACAGTTCCATTTTAGATATTTAGGTATTGATCTTTAAAAAAATGCCAAATTACTCACAAACACTATTGCTTTTTATAAAGTGCTTGTGAATAATTTAGCATTTTCTAATTTAAGATGTGCTCTTTTGCAGGCACTACTTAATTTTATCTATTTTTTAATAAAGAAGAAAGTTCCGTTTTCATCTTCAAACCCGGCAATTTTACCAAAAATAGGTTTTTGGTCTTTATTATTTGCAACAGCCTTTGTAACCTGTATAACAATTGCTTCAATTGGGATACATGAGTTTTCGTTATACTGTAGCGATTTTGCAAAAGTTTTAGTGAATTGTGAATTGTCAGATGCCAGCTCATTGCCGGCCGATGAAAATATTTGAGCCGATTTAAATTTTGTTGCATTAATATCATCGCACGATCGAATTTCATTTGTTGACCGCATGGCTTGATAAAACGAAGGACCTGATTCACATGCATCAGTAATTATAAGCGTATGGGTAATATATCCGCTATACGACTGCATGCCTGCCTTTAAGGAATTTATATTGAAATAGGTAAATTCGTCATCGCGGGTAGCATCAACAGGAATCCAATACCCGGTTTCGTTAATATACTTACCATGCCCTGCATACCAAACCAGTAAAGAATTAACATTATTTTTCTTCACAAGGTCGCGAAGTTCAATTGAGAAAAAGCGTTCCATATCTTTTTTGCTCATATCTTTTTTATGAATAAAATTATGGATCTCATAATTTGAAAGAGCTCCTTTTATTGAGCTTACATCTTTTGTAGGCCCCTCAAGTCCTGCAAATGTTTCATAATTTGAATTTTCGATAAAAACCACCCATGTTTTTCCCATAGGGTTATTCGCTGCTATTACGGCACCATCACGGTTTAGTGTAAATGTGGTTTCGGTAGTGTTGCCAAAAACGTCTATTACCATAAAAATAATTGTGTTTTTGTTTTCTATATCTACTGTTAAGGTAAATCTAGGGTTTAAATCTGCATCGTTAAAAGTTGCCCTTATATTGTTAATAAAAATATCCTTTATTGTACTTTCATCTTCAATAAAACCCTCAATAAATAATTTGGAATCTTCTGAATCTAAATACATTTCATTGTTATCACCTGCATAAGGTGTTGTGATTTTAACCACCGGTGCATCAACCTCCATATATACAAGGTCATACTCAACTTTGGTTTCATTATTGTAAACATCGTTTACTGTAAAAGAAATAAGGCTTATGTCAACAATATTTATTGAATGGCTAAATGTTTTATTATCTAAAATCTCAATTTTTTTATTGTTAATTGTAATAGATTCTATTTCACTATCATCGCTAATTTTACCCTTAATAGTAATCCTTTTTGCATTGTCAAGCACAGCCAGTTTGGTTTGCTGAATTACCATGGGCGTATCAATTACAACAATTGGAGCAATCTTTTCGCGGTTAATTTCATATAGCCTTTTGTTGGCATCGTTAAGATTTGCCGATGCAATATTATCTTTTTTCATTAAAGCAATTAGTGCAATATAATCTTTTGCAGCTTCATCATTTTCAGTCATTGCCTCATTAGCGCGCCCACGCCAATAAATTGCATCGTAATTGTTTTGTGATAAAGCAATTAACTGCGAAAAGTCTGATTTAGCATTTTGATATTGTTTGTATTCAAAGTAGTATAACCCCCTTGTAAATAAAACTAGTTTTGGGTCATCAGCTAAAGTCTCCAGTTTTGTTAAATCGTTTATGGCATTTGCCAGTTCGCCCATGCTATAAAATACAAAACTCCGGGTTTCAAATGCTTCAGCCGATTCGGGAAATTTTTGTACTGACCGATTTGCATTTTCTATTGCTTTATCAAGTTCATTGTTTTTTACAAATGCTTTTGATAAGGCATAAAATGCTCTTTCAAAATTGGGGTTTAAGCCAATAGCCTTATTATATTCATTAATTGCCTGCGGGTAGTTTGTAAGACTATCATTAGCAACACCACTAACATAATGTCCAACATATGTTTCTTTAATTAATATTGCATTATTAATTGTAGCAATAGCATCTTTATACTTACCCAATTTAATGTGCGTAAAGCTTTTAAACTGAAATGCCTGAAAATGTTTGTTATCAAGCACTACAGCCTCGGTAAGATATTTTAATGCTTTATCATAATTATCAATTTTATAATTGAGTTTCCCTGCTTCAAAAATATAGTTTACCACTTTAGGCTTAAGCTCTACTGCTTTTTCGTAGTCTTTGGCAGCAAGCTCCAATTTATTGATTTTTTCATAGGCTTTAGCTCGCCAAACATAGGCATCAACATATGTAGCATCAAGCTGTATAGCTTGGTTAAACTGGTCAATTGCTTCATTATATTGGTTAGTTTCAAATAATTTTATTCCCTCTTTATTAAACTTTTTAGGCTTTTGGGCAAAAATACCTATTGATATTATTAAAGCCAAAATTAAAACAGCTTGCTTTTTCATAGTTAATCCTCCTAATTACTTTAAACTTTTATGCACTATCTTCAATATACAAAGGTACTAAATAATATATACGTAAATACTTTATTTTATGTTACTATAAAATATTTTGATGTATCTGTTTTTCAGATAGATTAAAAATAATAATGGTTAATAAAGAGGATGTTTTATTGTAAAAAATCAGTAGTGGGGTCATATTCAAAAACAAAATTTTTGAAGCCAAAAAGCATTGGAGCTGAAATATTGTATTTTACATACAATAGTACGTTATATTCTGAGATATGAGCCCGCCTGACCTGCCAGAATTGTTCAGGTTTACCTTAAGGCGAGCTTATTCGGGCAGGTAATGAGATTAAAACTACATCGTTGATAATCAGCAGATTATGCGCATAAACAATCGCTTCTAAAATACCATTAAAGCAAATCTCACTATTCAATTATAAGAGTTGCATAATCTCAAACGATCCCGAGTCGTTACTAGCCTGAATAATTCATAAACTTTTTGAAAAAGCAGTTAACATATTGATTATCA
>CBDUWQ010000095.1:0-13860 GCA_965370965.1 uncultured Bacteroidales bacterium | reverse complement strand
ATTTGAAAGTTTTAAACTCCTTGAAAATTATTGCTACTTTGTAAACTGATTAGTACCAATTATAGTACAACCTTAAAGAATTCTTTAGATTATTTTCAAGCTTAACATTTTCTGTTTTTGCTATTACATTTTCTTTATTAAGCCTTTTTACCGCTTTTTTGTATTTCTCAATTGATTCTAAAACAATATAATACTCAGAATTAAACCAACCTGCTAAAATTGGAAAGTGATTCTTAATAGGGTCAATATAGAATAGTCGACTATTACTACTTATTATATCTTGATGCTGAAAAATAAAAGCTAGCGAACTCCTTATTGTAACATTTGGTATTTTAAAATTAACATCAATCAGTTTGTTTTCACCAATACTAATATTTATAATTTCGTTAATTGCGTCAAGAGCTGCATTAAGTTTTAAGAATTTATCCTTGACAAAAAAATCTAATGCTACATCTTTAATATTAAGGTTTGATGATACCTTATCAACAAACATGTAATTCTTACCTGTTGAACCATTTTCTCGACCTAGCAACAAATTCTGACCATTAAATTCAATTAGAATGGCATATAAATTACTAAAATCCGTAATAATTCCCTGAGGGATAGTGCTTTCTTTAGCTCCCAAACACCAGTCAATTATATCAAGCATTGCGCTTTTACCAGTTTTTGAATGACCTGTAATAATATTAAGTCCTTGTGAAAGTTCTAATACCCTCTTTCCGTCCTTACTTGAGTTCTTGAAAACTACAATACCTTTTATATATGAATTCATTATGGTATAACTTTAAAAATTTTAAAAACATCATGAACATCAATGTCACTAAAAAGAATTCCTAGATAATGAGCGGCTCGTAATAGGTCTTTAAAATCAACATTAATTGATTCGTATTTTATTGTTTCTTTAATTTCAACAATATTTTTCAACAATATTTTATCTTGATTATGCAGGCTTATTAATGAAAGATTACTTAGCTCCTTCATTTTCCAAATACGTTCCTGCAATTCAATAAAAGCTAATGTATTATCATCAATAATTTTACTTATTGATGCATTTTTTGTTATTGATAGAAAGAGAACTCTGGAATCCTTGAAAAAGACTAATGGGGATACTATATAGTGAAGTAATATTGGGCATTCAGATTTGCCATACCCATTGTAAAATGATTGATATATAAGTCCAATCATAAAAGGATTCAAATTTAGCTTCTGTAGGTGTTTGTCAATCATTTATTATCCAATTAAAATCATTATCATCCTCAACAATATTGTTCATTGTGCCGTGCGTAAAATAGGGTAAACTACGAATCCCTAAGTAATCAGAGAAACAGATATCCTTTGCATCTCTATAAAAACGAAGAGATACTTTTAAATTCTCCTGTTCACTGCCATTTCCATTATATTTCCGCTTATTATTGACAATCCTTGGTTTTACAATATTTTCCTTATATGGAACATACTCTTCTTCGACAAATAATGGATTCGAATTAAGTTCTTCGGCAATTAGTGTGTTTGTTTTCCAATAATCAACCGTAGCATCTTTTATTTCGTCAGGTTCGCAATTAATTTGTTTCAGTTCTTTCAAAAAGCACTTTTCTGAATTATACGATAATTGTTTGTCACTAGGTTCTTTTGACAAATACTTATCAAAAATTGGACGATAATTTTCTTTATAAAATAATGATTTCGCCTCATTCAATATGTTATAAAATTGCTCATGACTTACTTGCCATTTTTCCTCTCCTGCGACTTTTGACGCTATAGCTCCAGCGATTTTCTCTCGTATTAAGATATCAAAATCATTTGTTACTAATCAGTGTAAGCAAAGTCTTTAAAATTAAGGAGTAATGTAATTTTTTGTGATGCCTGTCTGCCAATTCCAGGCAGGCTGTGATGCTGTTTTCTTGTGATGCAGTAGTTTTTTTACTGCAACACTGCAACACTGCAACACAATTTCATCAGAATATCAATAAGTTACATAACTTTATATTTATTTTCTAACACTGATTAGTAACAATCATTTTTAGATTTACAGACACCCAAAAACACAGGTGATTCTGATATCTCTATAATTGTATTGATATCATTCTTTTGATTAGTATCAATAGTTACTGTTGATATAATATTTCGTAATTTTTCTTTAGAATAGGATTCTACAAACCTTGAATAATTCCAGATTTTATATTTGTTCTGTGAAGTATCCTTACACTCATGAAGAATCACATTAATTTCAACTTCTGATAAATTTGAATCAATTAATAGTTTGTTAAAATCAACTTGAGAATATTTCTTTTTGGTGAGCTTTAACAGAATATCAATCGTATTTTCTGATATGTTTAGATTGCGAAGGATTTCTATAGTTATTTTAGAGATTTGATATTGAGAGATTCCTTCCATTTTATAATCAAATTTAATTTTGTTTAAAATTTGGATTCTATCATCTAATGAAGATATATTCCATTTTTTCAATTCTGATAATCCTTTTATTGGGAAATGTGATGTTGTATGTAGGATTAAACTCTGAAAGGTATCACTTTGCTTTAACCAATTGTATAGTGTTTTCCAAAATTCTTCACTAGTATCAGAAAGTGAATGTCCTGATTTGTGATGTTTCGTTTCTAATTGAATAAGATTATCAAAAGACACATCACCCTTATGCTCTATTACTAAAGTTTCAAACTTCTTTAGCTCAGGTTTCGAGATGGCATATAAAACAGCCACGAGCGATTGATAAAAATCACCTCTTTTACTATCTCTGCTATCATGGTCAACATTTTTCTTCATTTGTTTTAAGCTATATACCTAACATTTTAATTTTTTAACAATATACTGAATATTTAACTTGTTGTTTAAATACTTCTCTACTAATTATTAAAAACCAACGAACTATAATCTTGCGCTGGCAAAAAATAGCTCTTTTACAAACTTTGGTTGTGGGTCGCCTTGTGCGGTTTGAAAATGTGCTATTGTGTGTTGGCTTCCCTAACTGTCCCGAAGGGCAGAAGCGGGCGGGCAAAAACTATTTTTTCTTGCACCAAACTCCAATCAATGAGAATATTTTTTCTGACTGCTTTTTCAAATTATTAATCAAGTTATTTCTGTGTAATTAGGACTCTCTCAGCCTTGCATACAACGTTGGCAGTAAGGGTTGTGCGGGATTTTAAAACCAAAAACTAACAAACTGCTATATTATTTATTTATTGTATTCACTTACAATTTGCTATTATACCCGTATTACCTTTACTGCGTGTTGTGTTTCGTGCTTTATACGCAATCGGTCAAGCGTGCGAAAGGGCAGCCATACTCTTTGGCAAGTTTTGGTCTGTGCGTTAGCATTTTGTGCGACTTGACAATGTGTATGGCTGTGTGGGTGGGTATGTTAACTCCTCACCAGAATACCTAATGCCTCTTGAAGCTGTGGTTGATCTTCGAGGGCTATTTGAGCTATGTCTTTAAAGTCCTTAATCCAGTTTTCAAGGTCTATTATTGCCTGATCTTTTGCTTTTGTGGCTTCTTGTGATTCTCCAATCTCGGTTTGATAAATGTTACGGGCTGATTGAAGTTCGGAAATTGCCTGTAAACCATTTTTAATTTCCTTTGGTGTAATTTTTAGGCTTGCTACTTTTGCTTGTAACTGTTTGTCGGTGTTTAAGGTATTATAGAATTTTTCTGTCCGTTGGATTAATGTAGGATAGGAGTTAGGAAAACTACCGGAAATCATTAGTTTTTCTTGTGTGTTTTGGTCATTGCGGAAAATCACTTTGGCTTTTGCACGGTGAGGTTTGAAAATGTTGGTTAATTCTTCAATTTTTGTTTTATATATTTTACGTGCATCACGGGTTTCGTCATCTTCGGTTTTGTTATTGTCGAATACCTGTTTTGCTGTTTGATAAACCTGTTTACCTGCTGTAATTACTGCTGCATCATAGCCAACTATTGCCAAAGCTGCTGAAATTTCGGGTTGGCTTGTTGCATTGGCTAACATTGTGCGAACCCACTCAAGATATTTGTACTCTGAATAAATGCGATTTGTCATAACTAATTAATTTTAAGGTTTGAACTAATACAAAATGATGCTCCCCGCTGCAAGCAGACGGGGTATCAGTTTAGGAATTATTTTTTATTTCGACACGAGTGGCGGGGAATAAAACCCAAGAGATCCTTCGACTTCGCTCAGGATCAGTTCGACTAATTGATTTCAGTTCACTATTGTTCCTAAAATCAAAGTCTCACTGATTTAAACTTTTTAGGCATAAGAGCAAGCCTAAATCCAAAAACACCTTATCTTACAACTATAACAGTATATCTTAGAGTAAAAACACATACCCTTAACAAACAAATAGTATATCTTAGAGAGTATTATACGCTTTTCATCTTATTTACTGGATATCTTTATTGATGAACAGGACTCCTTAATGTATAAGGAGCATAACTTAACAAGTTAGAACCATATCTTAAGTTAAATTATAAGACAATCGGTTTTCCTGAATAAAAATCTAAGACTTTCATTCGAAAAACATACTCATATTTTGCTTGAATAAACGAAGACTGAGCATTAGCTACTTTGTTTTTCGCATCATTATATTCTAAAGATGTAACAAGACCAAGATTAAATTTCTCCTCAATAAAACGAAAGGCTTCCATAGTACTTTGCACAACCTGTTCACTATTATAATACTTCTGCATGGCTGATATTGCATTCAAATGCGTTTGTTGAATCTCTTTTAACAAATTATCCTTTTCTAGTTGAAGATTATATTTACTTTCTTCAAAGCTAATAATTGAGTTTTTATATCTTGTTTTTGAAATAAATTCATTGAATACTGGGATTTGCAAAGTAAGGTAAACTCTAGACTGCCTATTATTTTCAAATTGTTTATCAAATGGTATGTTGCCACTACCATCAATATATTTAAAATTATTATTATAATTGGTGTAATACGAAGCACCTGCAGAAAGAATTGGGAATAACTGAGCTTTAGAAATTAGAACATCTTTTTCAGCACTCTTAACCTTAAATTCGCGACTTAATATTTCAGGACGTTCATTAACAGCTTGCTTAAAAATATTATCAGCATCTAACAAACTATTATTAATATTAGGTGAAACAATTGATGGGATAACAATGTCGAAGCCATCAGTAACATCTATTTCAAGTAGTTGCATTAAATTTAAAAGGGATAGTTTTAAATTATTTTTATGGTTAATTAATACAAGTTGTTCCTGGGTTATTTGCGCTTTGGTTTCAAGCAGTTTGCCTTTTGAAAGATATCCAGCATTGAATTTGTCTTCATTATGTTTAATTTGTTGCGCTGTTATATTAATTTGTTCTGTTGCCGATGTTACCAACTCTTTATTAAATAGTATTTCTAAATAAGCAAATACAATACTGAGTGTAATATCATCTTTTGCTTTTTTTAAATCATTTAATGCAGATTGCAACATAAAAGACCGCCCTTTAATAGTGTTGTTTTTAGCAAAACTATTAAAAACAACTATTTCAGAATTTACTGTAAGTTCAGAGTTTTGAGAGTTGTTGTTTGTATAAGTATTTAATTGAGTTAAAGACTTGCCATAATTAAATGATTGCCCTACAGAACCTTTTAAACTTGGAATTAAACTATATTTTGATTGTTGTAACTGATTTTTACTATAAGTTACGTTTAACATCTGTTTTTTTACAGTAATATTATTATCAATAGCATAATCTATACATTGTTTCAGAGTCCATTCTGTTTGTGCAGAGACAAGCACATTAATTAGTACAAAAGCAAAAAGAGTAAAGTGTTTTATTTTCATAAACTTAGCAAAGTATTATAATATTGATTTTAACAGATATTAGTTATGCGAGAGCAACATTTTTCTCAATAATTTGCACGGGAAATTGCCGCTGCCACATTTTATAATATTCACCCTCTATGCTAAACAGGTAATTATGATTACCTTCTTCAATTAATTTACCATCTTTTAATACAATAATTTTATCAGCATCCATAACTGTACTCAATCTATGTGCTATTATGATAATAGTTTTACCTTCTTCTTTAAGTGATTTTATAGTTTCTTGCACGTAATGTTCTGATTCGGAATCAAGTGAGGATGTTGCTTCGTCAAGAATTAAGATTTCAGGGTTCAAATATAATGCGCGAGCTATTGCTAATCTTTGTTTTTGACCACCAGATAGTGAGGCTCCATTTTCTCCTAAATAAGTTTGAAAACCATTTGGTAATGCTTCAATAAATTTTATCATACCCAGTTTAGTACAGATACTATGAATACGCTGCATGTCAGGATGAAAATCACCTAAAGCAATATTGTCAATAACATTACCTGCAAAAAGATTAAGTTGCTGTGGTACTGTACCTATTTTTTGTCTTAAACTACTATTTGAAAAATAGATTGTATTATAATCGCCAATTAAAATTCTCCCTTCTTTTATTTGATATAAATTTTGAAGTAGTGCTGCCAGAGTTGTTTTACCTGAGCCACTCTCTCCAATAATAGCAGTTATTTGTCCCTGCTTAATTGTTAAATTTAATTTATCAAAGACATCAACCCTAGTACCATAACTAAATGAAATTTTTTCAAACTTTATATCACCAAATAACCTATTATCTAATTCTATTTTAAATTCATCATCCTCTCGTTCTAAATCCATTAATTCAAAAAGCCTATCGGCTGCAATAAGGGCATTTTGTATAGTCTTATTCATACCTACCAACCCTGCTGCAGGTGATGTGAAATATCCTATTAATGCATAAAACGATAGTAATTCGCCTGGTGTTATAGAGTTGTCAATAACAAAATATGACCCTACCCATAAAAGTATAATAGTGAAGATGCGGTTAAGAAACTCAGTACTATTTGTTGAAAATAGGTTATTAATTCCTGATTTGTAAACAGTACGTAATAAACCAATAAAGCGTGTTTCTGTTTTTAAATTGGCAAAATCTTCCATGCCAAATTGTTTAATGGTTTTAACAGAATTAAGAGACTCTACTAATTGGCTCTCTAACTCAGCCGAATTCTCCATTACCTTTCGCTCTCTCTTTTTATTTAGTTTATTTGTAATAAAATATACTATTGCATAAAGGGGTATAACTAGTGCCATTATTAGGGCAAGTTTCCAGCTATAAACAAACATTAATGAAAATGAGAATATTACAATAAATATGTTTACTATAAGTGATATGGATACATCGTTAATAAAACTTCTTATTTTAACCGCATCATTAACTCGCGAAATAATTTCACCCACACGCATTGTGTCAAAAAATGATTGAGGTAGTTTTAGTAGATGTTTATAATAACCCAGGATTAATTGGGCATCAATTTTCTGACCTGTTTTAAGCATGAAAACACTTTTTAACACACCTATTAGCATTTGCATAAGTAAAATAATAACCATGCCAACGCTAAGCAAATTTAGTAAATTTGTGTTTCCATTTACCAGTACATTATCTGTAATTTTTTGAATATAAATTGCTGTTGATAGACCTAAGATAGTATATATAATTGCTCCAAATAGTGCTTGAGTTAACAAACTTCGGTGAGGAGACAACAGGAAAATAAACCTTTTATAATTTGAGACTTTCTCATTTCCTTTTTTGAAATCTTCACTTGATACCAGTAATATTAATACACCTGTCCACTCTTTATTAAAGTCGTCAATACTTTTTTTATAAATTTTGCCATCGCCGGGATCCATATATGTAACCCTGCTTTTTTTTACTTTATAAATAACCACATAGTGGTGCAGTTGCTCTTTAACAATTATGTGTGCTATGGCAGGTAGTGGAATTTTTGGTAAGGCATCAATACCACCCTTAACACCTTTAGCTGTGTAGCCCAATTGTTCAGCAGCCTTAATCATCCCCAACACATTGGTTCCCTTTTTATCGGGACCTGCCAATTGACGAATACGAGCTACAGGTAACTTAAGTTTGTAGTGTGATGATACTGATACCAGACATGCTGCACCACAATCGGTAATATCACGCTGTTTTATTTTAATACTCATGGTTAATTAACATACTTAGCCTGCATAATGCAGGAATTAATTACTGTCAATTAAATGACAAAACTTCCCGATAAAAAATCGGGACAGATAATGAATTAATCAAATTAGTTTAATTAGTCAAATTGTTATCCGTTAATAAATTACTACTCATTAACAACAGCAGTTACCGAATAACCCTCTTTTCTCAATAGCTCTAATACTCCATCTACACCTACTAAGTGTAAAGCCCCAACAGCTACAAAGCATGTGCTGTTTGCAGTTAATTCTTTAATTTTAGGAATCCAATCTTTATTACGCTCCGTTATTATTAAATTCATGAATTTTAGGTCACCTTCTGCTTTTAATTCATCTATACCCATTTGATGTAACCCATCTAAATCTTGATTTTTATACAACTCAACCATATCATAATATAGCGATATTTCAGCCATATCCTCTGCTATTCCATCAACTTGTTCTTCAATGGTTATACTATCTGCCAAACTCATTTGAAACTCTAATGTTTCAAGCCCGATTAATTCCATTTTCTGCTTTTTTGATGTTTTGTAAAGTTCTTGCTCATACGTTTTAACTTTACCTATATGCTGTTTTAGCAATAGTGCTGTTAAAAAGAACGGCTTTATTCTATTGTATCTTTTATCAATTGTTTTCTCTTTAATTCCAAAACTATCAATAAGCACTTGTTTAAATTGAGCATACTCTGTACTATCCATATAGTCTTGCAAAGTTTTATGGTCAGGTAAAACTACTTTTGTTGCCAATTTAATTTGTTCCGACAGTTTAATTGAAAACATGTCTGCTTCAATAACTAATGTTTGACATGAGTCAAATGCATTTTGCATTTCAGGAGTAAAAAAATAATCCTTTTTTGGTATCATATGTATTGTTCCAAAAATATAAGATGGTTGACTTAATTCATTGCCAGTAACTTTCCATAATAATGAGTTGTTGTTTTGTGCTGTTAGGTTTACTGAAACCAAAACAAGCAATGCTATAATTAGTTTTTTCATTTTTAAAATATTTTAACTGTAAGTATTTACATATTTGTCATTAGTTTTGGGTTCATCCAGTCATCTACCTTATCAAACAATAGTTGCCATAATGTGCGTTTGGTCAGATAAAAGCGAGCTGTTAATGTCATCCCTTTTTTCAGGTATCCTTTATAACCATTTTTTAGTTGCAGATATTCGGTATCTAATTTACACCTCACTTTAAAAAATGGTTTTTCGTTATTGGTATAAATATCAGTTGATATTTCTTTTACCTCGCCACAAGCCATACCCCATTGGTTGTAGTTAAAAGCATCAAACTGAAATCTGACTTTTTGTTTTTGTTTAATAAAGCCAATATCTGAGGGTGACACATAGCACTCAACAAGCATATCCTCGTTAGGCGATATTTGACCTACCGACTGATTGGGAGCTATGAAACTACCCTTTTTTATACCTGCTACATTGGTAATTACACCCGATACGGGTGCTGTAATTTTATATAGCCGCTTATCATTTTGCAATTGAATAACTGCCGATTGTAAATCTTTGTTTTCTAATATTAATCTTGTAAGTTCTGACTGCCAACCATTTTGAAACTGCTTTTTCATTAGTTTAAATCTACTAACAGCAATATCATAACTGTTTTTTTGGTGAAGAAATTCAATTTCAGGAATTACCTTTTTGTTAAATAATTCTTTCTTTAAACTGTACTCGTGCTGTATTAATTTCAATTCAATTGTATGCTCCTCAATTTTTGTTTGGTATTGAACATATTCACTACGGTATTTTGCAGTTACAGGTTTACTATTACCTTTTATCAGTATTTGTAAATCAGAAATAAAAAGATTATTTTCTGCAACATCTCGCTTATGCTCAGCTATTTGCTCATCGGTTTTATCTGTTTTTAATGTTAACAATACATCACCACATTTAACAGTTTGGTTTTCGATAAAACTCACAGTTTCCACCTCGCCATAAACAGCCAATTGTAATTGAGTATTTTCACTTTGAGTACGGACAATACCCCTTGTTTGGTTTGTAATATCAACACTTATAAAAGGCAACAATACAAAACCTGCAATAATAAATACAATAACTAAAATGTATATTATACTACTCTTGGTACTATTATCAACAAAATGGCTTTGAGTTGAATTATTTATTATTTCAGGAGGGAATATTTTGTTCATTATCTAATTAGCCATTTGATAGCTTAACACTTCATTTATCTGCTCTGAGCAATCAATTTCCTCAATATTTACAAGCTCAATTTCTTGAATTTGAATTCCTTGAGGTGTTGTTATCTCACTTTTATTATATGCCAAAACCTCATCGGTAGTGTATGGTATTTCAACTATTTGTGTCTGCTGTTCAAAAGCTTGATAGGTGTGCATAGCTGTTTCTGAAATACCGGGTATAGTAACGGTTTTAATTATTGAGTTTATTACTATACCTGTAGGGCTATTAAACTCAAATACTCGACCAGTGTACTCCTCAAAATTATATTTTTCTGACTTTAATATAGTTTCTGTATCTCCTATCATTTTACGTACTTGCTCTATTTGAGTTACTATTTTAGAATTATCAATTTTATCTAATATTTTATCTATTGGATTGATACTAAAATACTCATTTAGCTCCTTAAAAAATATTAACTTTTTATCAGCTATTTTAATTAGTACTTCTGTTTTAGAGATATTTAAAATTTGTGTTATCTCTTTATTGTTGATGTTTAGTTTGTAGGTTAGTTTGTACATGTTTTTATAATTTATTTTAAAATTCAAATCTTATTCCTGCATTAATACTCCAGTTATTTAGCTCAAACGAAGAGCTGTATCTTCTTTCACCATCTTCGTAATATTCAATATCATTGTTAAAAGGTTGATAAGCTTTTTCTTCAAACAAGCCGCTGTCTTCCTTTAAAAGACACATATCAGTAGTTGTAACTGGAAAGTAATAATTTGCACCTACAACAAAATGTAACATCTTCGTTATATTTGTTTTGAAAATTATTCCTGTTGAAATACCTTGGTATTTTTTTCCGGTATAAATATTTGCCCCACCTTTTTTAAAAACTTTTTTATCAATAGTTGTGGGGTTTGGCATATCTACAAAACCTATAATATGGCCACCATAACTGTTAAAATACGATATACTAGGTTGAGCAAAAAACTGTTTACCAACTCTTTTTAAAGGTATTAAATAATTTAACCCATATTGTTTAACCTGATGATAGATATCATTAAATTTATTTGTATTTAGTTTATATTCTATAGCAAGTTTTTTAGTTAATTTATAGCCTATTGCAATTCCTAAACTTAATTTTTTTTCATTAGTATTTATTGTATTATTATAAACTATGTTATCTTGCCACATTACTTGTATGTTTTTTACATCAAAAGAATAATCTGTAGCACTAAAATTATAATCAAAGTATAAGTGTGAAAACAACTGAATATAATAGTCTAAAAATGTTTTAGTATGTTTATGTTCGGTTTTAAGAAAATTATCTGCATCCTGAGTGCTAAAATTCAATTTAATTTTAGCACTATTCAAACTATCCTGTTCTATAATAATAAAATCTTTCCAATAACTCTTTTCATATGAAGTTGCAATATCAGAGAGTATATCTGTATAACGTAATTGATTATTAAATTTTAATGGTTTAATATCAGTATTGTTAAATGATGTTGTTACATAATCTGAATTTATTTCAAATGCTTTGTTATTGTGTGAATTTAGAAATTCATATTTTACAATAATGCTTTTAGGATACCATATATCATTTTGTTGTGTGTATAATATTTTCGACGTCTCTCTTTTATTAATTATATAATATATATTACTTCTCCAATTACCTTCTTTTGTATTTTCAAAATATACATATGCCAAAGTTTGTATGTCAATATAAAATTTACCGTTTTGGACAACTTCTTTATTAATTCTATTATAAGAAAACGTATAAACAAATCTATTACCATATTGCAATATTCCAAGGTAATTATAATTATACTTTTTAAAATTTCTTGGATTTATAACTCCACTTCTATTGTGAACAATATCATAATCTTGAACAGTAAATAATCCTCCATATGCTTTTACATTTAGTATTGTGTCAATTCTTGGCAAAATGTTCTTTCGTGATTTTATTATTTCAACCTGTCCCATTTGCTTGTTTTTATAGGAAGTATTATAATTATTTATGGCTGCCTCAGCAACATATAAATATATTTTGTCCTTTTGCTGTAAAGTTTCTCTGTAAAACCCAGTTAATTTTGATATGTCAGCAGGATAATTTTGTGGAATTTTCTCATATGCTTTCTTTAATAGAGTAAACATATTGCTATCAGGATTGACAACTACTTCCTCAATATTTATTAATGCTTTTTTTAGATTAACAGTTAATTTTTTATAGTTTTTATTTATTGAGTATTCTTTTGTATTATACCCAATAAAACTAAAAACTATTACACCATTATTATACTTTGGTGGTATATTTAAAGAATAAAATCCATTACTATTTGTAACAGTTCCAACTGTTGTTCCTTTAATACAAATATTAACAAAAGATATAGGTTCATTTGTTAATGTATCATATACAAATCCTTTAATATTTAATTTTTGACAATACAATTTGTTAAAACAAATGCTTAAAATAACCAATATTACCATTCGTTTCATTTATAATTGGGCTTTCGCGAAAATGTGTGGACAATGCTATTGTCCACACACTAAAATCACAATAATACTACTATCAAAATTACCAGAGCAAGTGTAATTAAAAAACCACCCACGGCTTGCCAGAAAGGCAATCCCCCATCAACTTCTCTCATTTCCTGAGTATTCATTTCCTGAACACCAATTAATTCTAAATTTTTCATCTTTTACAAATTTAAGTTGTTATTAAAAATAATTTACTCCAACAATGTTGGAAATCTCACAACCTTTGTTTTATAAAACCTCTGCAGTGGTATATAAACCAAAAGTTTTCTAATCATCCTCAATAAATCAGAGTGTTTTATCTTATCCCGATAAATCGGGATTTAATTCAACTAATTCCAATAAATTGAAAAGTTTCATTAAATTTGCACCGTGCGCTTTGGTGCGTTGCCTGTGTGCTTTCTGGTTTGCGCAAAATTTAGTTGGCATGCAGGCATTTTGTTAATTAACATGGGTAAACTTAAAACTACTGAATTTAATGACCAAATAAAAAACCTTAATTTTTCCGAAACCCCTGTAAAACTTTCCGAAACCATCACCTACATTTCCGAATCAACAATTTTGAATAATTTTTCAATTTGTTGTAAACAATCTCTATTTGGGGTTAAAGCTTTACTGTTAATGAGTTTTAATTCGGGCTTGTTACTGTTGTTCAACTCAATACAATTATTAATGTTTACAATGTAACTGCGGTTAATTTTAACAAAATTATCTCTACCTTTTAATAATGCCTCTAACTGCTTTAGTGGTTTTGTGTGAAGCAATTCTTCATTGTGAGTTTTAATTGTACAGTAAACTCTTTCGGCCTTGCAAAATATAATATCGTTAGTAAATATTTTACGATGCACATTTTTTTTGAGGCTAATTGTGATAAAATCTTTTTTCATGTGGTTAAATTTATATTTTGGTTTAACAATTTACTCCGCGTGTGTTAGCAAAATTTGGCTCTTTTACAAGCTAAGTATTTGCCAGTGCGTTAGGGCTTGTAAATGTGCCAAATGCGGGTTGGCTTTTCTTTGTCTTTCTCTCAATTTATTAGGTTTTACATGAATATTCGTTCTCTCCCTGCATGAAACACAACGGTGGGCGTATGATACGTAAGGGAGTGCGTGCTTTTTACTGTCTCCGCCC
>CBDUWQ010000094.1:0-13900 GCA_965370965.1 uncultured Bacteroidales bacterium | reverse complement strand
ATAGTATTGAATATAAGAATATTATAGTTGTATCTAAATAAACACCTCTAAAAAATAATAAATCTATCATTATAAAATATGAAAATATGAAATCAAAAAATATTTTACTTAAAGGAATAAGTTTTATAATAATTGTCATCTTATTCTCATGTGCTTCAACAAAACCGATTCATGTTGCATCATCAGAAGGGAAAATATCAAAAGTTAAAACACTCATTGAAAATGGAGCTGATATTAATTCAAAAAATGAAAATGGTGTTACACCTCTTATGTTTGCTTCAAAACAAGGAAATGCTGAGATAGTCAATTTCTTGATTAAAAATGGTGCAGAGATTAATGCAAAATCGAAAGTAGGTGGGACTGCATTAATGGAAGCAGCTGATGCTAATAATATTGAAATTGTAAAAATATTAATAAAAAACAAAGCAGATGTTAATCTTACATCAAACACTAATACTAGTGCATTGATTTTATCTGTATTAAAAGAGAACTCTGCAATAGTAGAAATTCTTATAAAAAACGGTGCTGATGTAAAAGTTGTGCTTAACGGAGGGTTTACTTCTTTAATAATGGCGAGTTTAAAAAGTAATTTTGATATAGTAAAGATACTTGTTGAAAACGGGGCAGATGTTAATGCAAAATCAGATAAATCAATTACGCCATTAATATGTGCTTCTGAAATAGGTGATACTGAAATTGTTAAATATTTATTAGAGAAAGGAGCTGATGTTAATCATAAAACTTTAGGTGGTCAAACAGCACTTACACAAGCTGGCTATGGGAATGTTGAAATTGTCAAGATGTTGGTAAATAGTGGTGCAGACCCAGACGTTAAAACAAAAGATGGTTCATCAATACTAGCAATTGCAGCTAAAAATGGGAAGCAAGATATTGTTGATTTTTTAATTGAAAAAGGAGCTGATGTTAATGCAAAATCTAATAGTGCTCATACTCCTTTAATGTTGGCCTCAACTAATGGTTATATAAAAACTGTAGAAAAACTATTAGAAAATGGTGCTGATGTTAATATAAAAACAAACTCAGGGACAACAGCATTAATGCTGGCTTCAATACAAGGACATACAAAAATAATGAAATTATTAATTAACAAGGGAGCAGACATTAATGCAGAAAATAATAAAGGAACCTTGTGTGTGCTAAGTGGTGCAATTGTAAAAGGACACCTTGAAGCAGCTCAACTTTTATTAGATAAAGGAGCAAAAGATGGATATTTGGATGAAACAGGAATAAGTCGAAAATGGATATCTATAAAAATTGGTAAAACTACACTGTCAGATATAATTAAAATATTTGGTAAGCCCCGAACTATTAATACAGTAATGGATAAAAATAAAAATATGACAGGCGTTCAATTAGAATGGAACAGTTCAGGAGCAAATTGGGTATTCTTTCCTTTAGCTGTATTTAGTAAGTCAAGCACAGTCTGTGATATATCACTTACAAATGCTGAATTTATGAAATATAATTGGACAATAGTGGACGAAAATATCGGTATGGAAAGTGAAATAAGGAAGGTTATTAATGGATTATAATTTTAATTGAATAGCTTTCTTTCTTGTTCTCAAATTGTAATATACTAACTTGAAGAACAGAATTCTCATTTACTGCTTTTAATAATAGTAGTGTATTGAACAAGAAAGAGCAGAGCTATCTGAAACCAAACAAGAAATTTAAAATAGAGGAATAAAAGAACAAAAGAATTACTAACAGCAAAGTGAAAGGTTGATGCTGAATCAGGTGAAAGAAAATTATAAAAACGCATAGCCAATAACAACGGATAAAAATCATTGCCCAGAGAAGTGCAGATTGAATCTTTGAAAAAAATAATTAATTTTAATGCAGCACGAAACGAAAATAAAATTAATGGCAACACTTTTTATCTGTGAACATTATACGAATAAATATTTCAATCTCTCTCAATCATTATATAATTACTCGCCTATTATTTTACAAAGTATCCTTTTTCGGCGTTTGCCGTCAAACTCACCGTAAAAAATCTGTTCCCAGGGTCCAAAATCGAGTTTGCCAGCAGTAACTGCTACTACCACCTCGCGCCCCATAATTGTGCGTTTAAGGTGTGCATCGGCATTATCTTCGTAGCTATTATGTTGGTATTGCGAATAGGGTTTTTCGGGTGCCAGCCCCTCTAACCATTTTTCGAAATCGTTATGCAAACCGGGTTCATCGTCATTAATAAATACACTAGCTGTTATGTGCATGGCATTTACCAAACATAAACCTTCTTTTATACCGCTATCATTCAAACACTCGTTTATTACAGGTGTAATATTAATTAACTCGCGCCGAGCTTTTATATCAAACCAAAGTTCTTTTCTGTACGTTTTCATATATTTATAATTTTTAACAGCAGAGCCAACTGAGAAAATATTTTACCATTCTTTCCGAATTAAATTCGTTACAATCTGTATGCCCGTCTTAAGGTAAAACTGAACTATTCGGGCAAGTGTTAAATTTTCCTATCAAAACCTGCTACACTTTTTTGTGGATGGTATTTCATCCGTTTATAATTTATTTATAAGCATTCTTTTAGAATTTTTAAACCCAAAAAACAGTATATAACTATAACAGAGGATAATAAATACCAATGCCGTTTTAAAACCTACTTTATCAACAAAATAACCAAACAGTGGTGGTATAATTGCACCACCAACTATTGCCGTACATAGCAACCCCGATGCTTTAGGTTTTAATTCTTTTAACCCACCTAACGCAAGTGTAAAAATAGTTGGAAATATTATTGAGTTAAATAAACCTACCAATAGTATGGCCCACATAGACAACAAACCTGTAGTAGCAATAGATATGAAAATTAAAAATATAGCAATTGTTACAAAAATGGACAATACCTTGCCGGGCTTCATAATTTTTGTAAGGTATGCTCCGGCAAAACGTCCTATCATTGCCCCCGTCCAGTAAAAGGTAACAAACACACCCACAATAGCCTTATTATCGTTTTGACTAAGTCCTGAATTTAAAATAGCTTCGGCAATATATTTCATAAAACCATTCTGTTTTATTACCTCAACCAAATTCATATCTAAAAAATAGTTTACCAAGTAACTACCAATGGCTACTTCGGCACCAACATAAAAGAATATACCAAGTACGCCAAGCATTAAATTCTTATTTTTAAATGTTTGGGCATAAGTCCCTGTATTTTTTTCGCTTATAAGCTTTGGTAATTTAACAAAGAAAAAGAATACTGCCATTAAAAAAATAAACAATGCCAAAAATAAAAATGGTTTTTGAACTGCCGAAGCTTCAGATGCCAAGTACACCTCTTTAGCCGGTTGAGCCAATAAAGCAATTTCACTTTTAGTTTTAATGGTATCGCTTAAAATAAAAAGTGCCCCAACTGCAGGTGCAATGGCTGTACCCAAAGAGTTAAACGCCTGCGACAGATTTAAACGACTTGATGCTCCACTCTCACTCCCAAGTACGGCAACAAAAGGATTTGCAGCAACTTGTAATATGGTAATTCCGCCTGCAAGCACAAAATATGCTACCAAAAATACACCAAACACCCGATATGATGCAGCCGGATAAAACAGCAAGCAACCACTTGCCATAGTAATTAATCCTAAAACAATTCCACGTTTATAACCTATTTTAGTTAATATAAAACTTGCTGGGATAGACAATAAAAAATATGCACCAAAAAAAGCAAGTTGCACCATACCAACTTGAAAATATGATATGGTAAACAATTCGCGAAGCCTTGGTATTAATGAATCAACCAAAACGGTTATAAATCCCCAAAGAAAAAACAGAACTGTAAGCAAAATAAATGATGAAAGATAGCTTTTTTGTTTATCCATAAAAATCTAATCTTTTATATTCCCAAGCTTTTGCTAATGCTATTAATCTTTTCATCAAGTTGACTTTCAACTCGATTATAATCGTTGCGGTTATTAATCTGGGCTTTGGTACCTATATAAAACTTTATTTTAGGTTCGGTACCCGATGGGCGTACTGATACTTTTGTTCCATCGGCTGTAAAAAACTGCAATACATTCGATTTTGGCAAGTCTATCCCTATCTCTTTACCTGTTTGTATATCTATCTCTTTTTGCAATAAATAATCCTTAATTTTTATAATTGCCGAGCCGTCTATTTCAGTTGGAGGGTTACTTCTAAAATTCTCCATCATTTTTTGAATTTCTTCGGCACCGACTTTCCCTTTTTTAACCAAGTTTACCAGTTTCTCTCTGTAAAAGCCATGTTTCATATAAATATCGGCAAGTATATCAAACACCGATTTATTTTGGTCGGCTGCCCAAGCTGCTGCCTCGGCAATTAACATGCATGCCATAACTGCATCTTTATCGCGCACAAACTCACCTGCTAAATAACCATAACTCTCTTCGCCCCCGCCAATAAAAATCTTTTTTCCTTCGTTCTTTTTTATTATATCTGCTATAAACTTAAATCCTGTAAGCACATCAAAATACTCAATATTTTCGGCTTTGGCTAAATCAGCAATCAATTCGGTTGTTACAATAGTTTTCACAATATACTCTTTGCCTTTTAACAGCCCTTTCTCTTTCCACTTTGTAATTAAGTAATTAATTAGCAAAGTTGCTGTTTGGTTTCCATTTAACAGCTCAAACCCGCCGTTACTATTTTTAACGGCTATGCCTACCCTATCGGCATCAGGGTCGGTTGCCATAACAATATCGGCATCTTCTTTTTTAGCTTTTTCGATGGCCATATTAAGGGCTGCCGGCTCTTCGGGGTTTGGCGATTTAACCGTTGGGAAATTACCATCGGTTATATCTTGCTCAGGCACATTAATAATATTATTGAACCCGATTGCTTTAAGTGCATCAGGAACAAGTTTTACCCCTGTGCCGTGAATCGGGGTATAAACAATCTTCATGTTCTTTTGCCGCTCAATAACTTCTGGCGAAAGGCTTAAGCTTTTTACTGCATCAATATAAATTGCATCAATATCTTTACCTATCAATATTATTTCATTTTTATCTCCATTCCATTTAACATCGTCAACCGACTCAATTTTATTAACTTCATCAATAATATTTTTATCATGTGGGGCAATAATCTGTCCACCATCTTCCCAATATACCTTATATCCATTATACTCTTTTGGGTTATGCGATGCGGTAACAACTATACCACTTTTACAACCCAAATGCCTTATGGCAAACGATAGCTCGGGTGTAGGACGCAATGCATCAAACAAATAAACTTTTATACCATTGGCAATACAAATTTGGGCTGCGGTTTCGCTAAATAGTTTACCGTTATTTCTACAGTCGTATGCAATTGCCATGCTTATATCCTGATTAGGAAACTGTTTTAACAGGTAATTACAAAGCCCCTGCGTTGTCATGCCCACGGTATAAATATTCATGCGGTTTGTTCCCACTCCCATAATTCCGCGCAAGCCGCCTGTGCCAAATTCCAAATTACGATAAAACGATTCTATCAATTCAGTTTCATCATTATCGAACAAATATTTTACCTGTTTTTTTGTATCCTTATCAAAATTCCCATTTAACCACTTTTGGGCTGATGCTTTTACATTATTAATTATACTGTTTTGCATGTCTTTATATTGATTGTTGACTTATTCTGTTGTTTGTTTTATGTTTTAACGCTTGAATGTGCTATCACGATTCAAGGTACTGATTGGAATCTGATTTAATAACCCTGTTTCTAATATTGTACTTTGTTACTTGCTATTTGTACTTTGTAATTTGTTACTTGTTATTTATTCTTATCCAACTCATCAAGCATATCTCTAAGACTATCAATCCAATGCGGAATCTCAATATTAAAATCATCCTTTATTTTAGTTTTATCTAATATTGAAAATGGAGGACGTTTGGCCGGAGTAGGAAATTTACTTGTATCAACAGGTTTAACCTTACACCCTATGCCCTTGTAGCGAAATATTTCACATGCAAAGTCGTACCAACTTGCAGTACCCTCGTTTGTGTAATGATAAATTTCCTGAACAGGGTTTTCTTTGTCAAGTTTTAATTTTCCTATAATATTTAAAATAACTGTGGCAAAATCGCGGGCATAAGTGGGTGTTCCAACCTGATCAAAAACTACGCTAATTTCATCCTTTTCGTTACCAAGTCGCAACATTGTTTTTACAAAATTATTACCAAAAATTGAATATAGCCATGATGTACGTATAATTAGTGCATTAATATCTGCATATAAAACCAGTTTCTCACCTTCATTTTTAGTATCACCATACATTGATTCTGGAAATGCAGGTGCTTCTTCATCGTAAGGTATATTATGCGAGCCGTCAAAAACATAATCTGTTGATATATGAATAAGGCAAGCATCGGACTTTGCTGCTGCATCAACCAAGTAATCAACAGCAACTGTATTTATTAAAAATGCATTATCCCTATCCTCTTCAGCTTTATCAACTGCCGTATAAGCAGCACAATTTATAATAAAGTCAACAGGGTTATTTTCAACAAACTCCTCGGCCTTACCCGATTTGGTAATATCAAGGGTATCAACATCGGTAAAAATAAAACTATAATCGGGGTATTGCTTTGACAATAGTTGCAACTCACTTCCCAATTGCCCATTGGCTCCTGTAACTAATATTTTAATTTTGTTCATATCTAAAAATTCATTTCAGCATTATCAAATTCTGGTAAAACTTTGTCTTTTTGTGAAACAATCTGTTTTTCAAAAGGTATTTTCCAGTTAATACCAAGTTTGGCATCATTAAAATTTATTCCACGTTCACTTTCGGGGTTATATACATTATCGCATTTATATGCAAATATAGCTGTTTTAGAAAGTACCGAATACCCATGAGCAAAACCACGAGGCACAAAAAATTGTATTTTGTTTTCTTCGTTTAATTCAACGGCAACCCATTGTCTAAAAGTAGGCGAGTTTTTTCGTAAATCAACAGCTACATCCAATACACTCCCTTTTATTACCCTAACAAGTTTAGCTTGGCTATATGGCCCAAACTGATAATGCAAACCACGTACAACACCATAGCCTGAAAATGCTTCGTTATCCTGAATAAATTTGGTTTCAATTCCTGCCTTTTTATATCGTTCGTTATGGTAACATTCAAAAAAATACCCTCGCTCATCGCTAAATACACTTGGTTCAATAATCAACAGGTCTTCTATTTTTGTTTTTATAATATTCATGTATTTCTTACTTGTATTATAAGATAAATTTACGATGAAAATCTCTCGTCATTTGTTTTAATAAGTTCGCTAAAATAAGTTATTGTTTTTACCAACCCATCATTTAGTTTTATTTTTGGTTCCCAATTGTTCAATTTCTGTTTAGCAAGTGATATATCAGGTCTCCTTTGTGTGGGATCGTCCTGTGGCATTGGCAAGTATATTATTTTCGATTTAGAGTTTGTAAGTTCTATAACTATATTGGCCAATTCCAAAATAGTAAACTCATTGGGGTTTCCAATATTTACCGGACCTATAAAATCTTCAGTATTCATCATCCTAATCATGCCTTCAACTAAATCGTCAACATACTGAAAACTACGCGTTTGCAATCCATTACCATAAACAGTAATATCTTTGTTTTGAAGTGCCTGAATAATAAAATTTGAAACTACTCTGCCGTCGTTTGGATGCATATTCGGACCATAAGTATTAAATATACGTACAATCCTAATATCAACCTTATTCTGGTTGTGATAATCCATAAACAGAGTTTCGGCACAACGTTTTCCCTCATCGTAGCACGAACGGATACCAATTGGATTTACGTGCCCCCAGTAGCTTTCGGTTTGTGGATGCACTTCAGGGTCGCCATATACCTCGCTGGTTGATGCCTGAAGAATACGAGCTTTTATACGTTTTGCCAAACCTAACATATTAATAGCCCCCATAACTGATGTTTTGGTGGTTTTAATGGGATTATACTGATAATGAACCGGCGATGCAGGACATGCCAAATTATAAATACGGTCAACCTCGGCAAGATACGAAACAGTAACATCATGACGTACCAATTCAAAAAAATGGTTATCCATTAAATGGATGATATTCCTTTTATCGCCCGTAAAAAAATTATCGAGGCAAATTACCTGATTGCCTTCATTTAGTAATCTCTCGCACAAATGCGAGCCTACAAATCCGGCTCCACCGGTTACTAAAATTCGTTTCATTAAGTATTTTCTAATTAGTTATTATATGTTCATCGCCAAAGATAGGGATTATATATAAATACTCAATCTTAAAAAACCTGTAAAGAAAATCTTTAAAATTTACTAACCAAATGCTAAAAAGGTTACTATGTGTTTTGAAATAAACACTACTTTTGGATTTGGATTAAATAGCGACAATACTGATTTGACTTGTTCTTATACCATTTTAATGTCAAAAACTGCTGGTATAATGCCCATGTAGAAGCAATGTTGATATATGAATGCTAATGAAATATATTGACAAATTTGCTTCACAATCGGTATTACTAAAACAATAAAAATTTAGTTAGCAAACTCATTGTTTTTAGCAATAAAACATAATGTATAAATTTCAAAAAATATTAAAATAAATAAATAATCTCTATCTAAAAGTAATTATTTATTGCATAATAAAAACACTTCTCTTTTTAAAAAATGTAACATAAATCACATATAAGATATATGTAACCTCACATCTAAAAATTTTAATAATCATGTAATTCTATATAAATTAACATAAACAATTAACCTATCAAATATTTACTTTATGAAAAATACAGAGGTACTAAGTGCTTGCCCTAAAATAGAATTTATAGACAGTCTTTAAATAGAGAGCATTTAAACAGGCAGTCATAGAATATATTGCAGTATTGGATTATAAAAATACTTCTATCCGGCTTTACTTATTTTTTTGAGTATCTTTTTATTTAGTAATTTGAAATTTCGCCCTTCAACTTCAATGATTTTATCTGCTGTAAAGTCCCGAATAATTTTAGTAACGGTTTCTCGGGTAGTTCCAATATATTCCCCAAATTCCACTCTTGTTAATGGCAGATAAAACTCATCTGCTTCAAAAATATAATCAGAGAAATATAATAATGCCTCTGCAAATGTTGCCGACAATTGCTTTTGAACTTTATAAACGCAATGTTTATAATAATTAACAATGCCACTGCTCAAGTTCTTTATTACCTCTAGCGCAAACTTCCCATTGTTTTCTACCAAATATTCATATCCCTGATAATCAATAAAACAGGCTCTGGTATCATTAAGGGCTGTTATTGAATAACTGTGTATTTTGTTGGCAAATACATCAGGTACACCAACAAAAACAGGTCCTTTTCCTATGTTTAATATTTCGTCTTTATTAATTGACCCTGTTAAATGCTTTTTAACTATACCTGATTTTATAAAAACTATATTTTGTGTGAATGAACCCTGTTTTATTATCTTTTCACCTTTTTGAAAAAAAATCTCTGTACTGTTCTTACACAATATCTCCAATTCTTCATCATTCAAATTGTAAACCGTACTTGATTTTACATTACAATCTTTACAATAATTCTTTTTTTCAATCTCTATCATCTCTTTACTAAAATTATAAGAGTGCTAAAATACATGATAAATGTGAATTATCATACATTTTTATGTTAATCGTATTTTATTTACCTGTTACAATGTTAACAATATTAAGAATACTATCGCACTCTTAATTTTTTGGCAAATACATATTATAAAATTTCCTTTATACCGTTAATAAAGACAACAAAACAGGCACAGTATTTTAAAAATTTCATCACATAAAAAAACTCAATAACAAGGTTTGTTAGTCCTTAAATTTAGGCATTTACTCTACTTGTTGGCATGTAATATAATATTTTAATATAAAAATTATATAGCTAATCTTTTTTTTAGCTGCCAACTAATAAAAAATACTTTAAACAATTTCAAATATTTTAATTATGGAAACAAAAATTGATAAAACATTAGACTGCAAAGGTCTTTCATGCCCTATGCCAATGATGAAATTAGCCAAAACAATGAAAGGTATGAAGTCGAGAGAAGTACTTGAAATGTTGGGAACTGACCCTGGAACAAAATCAGATATACCGAGTTGGTGCGAAAAATCAGGGAATACCCTTCTTGAACAGAATGATTTAGAGGGAGGCGTAAATCGTTTTGTTTTACAGAAAAAATAAAAAAAATCATGACAGAAGAATCAAATAAAAACAAAGGTATAATAAGTGAACTATTTCAAATATTTTTCGCAAAACACTGGCCCGTATGGGTTGGTGGAATTATACTCGGTTTACTCAATGTATTCCTTTTTATGATTAAAAGTCCTTGGGGCGGTAGCGGTGGATATAATAACTGGGGAGAAAATATTTATCAGGCAATAGGCTTTCTTGGTTTGGAAAATGTTACACCAACAAATACCAGTTTATATGGAATGCTTAATATTTTAATAATACTTGGGGCGTTTGCCGGAGCACTTTTATCAAAGGAGTTTGCTCTAAGAATTCCACCTGTGGGTGAGTTAGTTAAGGGCTTTATTGGTGGTGGGCTAATGGCTATTGGTGCAACCATGGGTATTGGATGTACAATCGGTGGTTTTTTTAGTGGTATTCCGGCTCTTTCGGGCGGAGCAATATTTCTAACCATTGGTCTTTTTTTGGGAACCCTTGTTGCTCTAAAATATTTGTTTTGGGAAATGGAAAACTTCCCCGGTTTTAGCACTGGCAAAAGCAGAACATTGTTGGCTGCATCTAAAAAAACCGGCAAGTGGCAATTATGGTTAGGTTGGATAGTAATAATTATTGTTTTTGTTATAGCATATAATTATTTCGGGCATGATAATAAAGTAATGTCATGGTTTATAATTATTGGCCTAATCATGGGGTTAATTTGTCAGCGTTCAAGATTCTGTATTGTTGCATCATTTCGTGACCCATTTATGACAGGAAAATCTTCAAGTACAGTTGGTGTAATAGCAGGCTTAATAATCGGACTTATAGGATTTACAGCAATTAAAATATTCGGCATTGGTGTAGGCGAAACAGCTTTACGCGCACGAGAAATGACATGGGTATTCCCACATTTTTGGCTAAGAGCTCCAATTGGAGGTTTTATTTTTGGACTAGGGATGACAATAGCAGGCGGATGTGCTGTTGGAGCATTATGGAGGTTCGGAGAAGGACAAGTAAAACTTTGGGCAGCAGTAGTTGGTTTTTTACTTATTTCTCCAATATCAAAAAAGTTTATTGTTCCCGGATTTGTAGATCTCTTACCTCATAATTTACGATACAAAAATTTTATGCCTGATTATATTGGCTATACATGGTCTGTTATTATTGTTTTGGCAATATTACTATTATGGTATGTTTTTGTAAAATGGAATGAAAGAACAGGAAAATTTAGTGCTTACTAATTTTAGAATTTATAAAAATGAAAAAATATTTCTATCTGCCAGCAATATTTACGGTATTCATAGCTTTTAATGCTTGTACCGGAATTTATGAAAACGGTAAAGAAATGGCTGCTGATGCCAAAACTGTAATTGATGAGATTTCTGTTGATGAATTGAAAATAAAAATGGAAAGTGACGAGCCATTTCATTTAATTGATGTTCGCTTACCTGCTGAATTTAAAAACGGATATATCAATGATGATTATAAATATAACATGTATTTGGAGCCTGTTAATTTACCACGTGGTATCCTTGAATTTCAAATAGCAAATAAAGATTTCTGGAAAGATTATTATGAAGATGTTCCTGATAAAGATTCAACCGAAATTATTATTTATTGCAAAGGAGGGGCACGTGGGATTCTTGCCACAGAAACCCTACTTAAGCTTGGTTATAAAAATGTGAAAAATCTTGAAGGTGGTTGGAAAGCATGGAATCCTAATCAGGATGATTCAATTAAAAAGGAAGAAGTATCGGGTTGCGGAGGATAATACAAAATAAAGGAACAAACGCTGTATTTAATTTAACAACAGTTCGTTAAATATTTTTAAACTGCTGAAATACGATATGTTGCAAATTTTTTAAATAATTAAAATGAAAAATAATAAAACTAATTCTCCTTATTCAGTACTAATAGGTGCAGTAATACTATCTGTATTAATATTTATTGCCGGATGCAGTAAAAATATTAAACATGAGACATTTGAAGATATGGTAACAAATGCCAAATCAAAAGTCAATACTATTACTGTTGAAGACTACAAAATAATGTCAGAGCATGGCAAAAGCTATGAAATCATTGACTGTCGTCAGGCAGATGATTTTATTAAAAGTCATATTCCCGATGCAATAAATATTCCACGAGGCATACTTGAGTTCTCAGATAAAATATCAAACAGAAGAACTATAATATTTATATACAATTATTCTGATGATTGCAGTGCTTTATGTGCCGAAACACTATTAAAACTTAAATATCACAATGTTACGATGATAGAAAATGGATGGAATGGATGGTCAAAAGCATATCCCAAAATATTTGAAACAGGATCAGAAAAATCTGGCAACGATCCAATCCCTAAAAAAGAAGAAAGTAGCGGGTGCGGTGGATAATTAAATGATAAAAAACCATTTACGCATTTATTCATTTTCACTAACCTGCCTGTCAACAAGCAGGAATATTAATAGAACAGAAATTTAATAAAAAAAATTGAATCATGGAAAACAAAAAAATGACAATGGCTCTTTTTTCAGGAAGCATAGATAAATTAACTGGTGCAGGTGTAGTTCTTAGCGGAGCTGCCGCCGATGATATGGATATTGATGTTTTTGTATTGTTAATGGGTGCCCGTGCTTTTATAAAAGGCAATGAAAATAAGATTGATGGTCTTTCAGAATATCCTGAGTTAAAAGAAGAATTTTTAAAATCGTTGGAAACTCTCAAGGTTTCAACCTGGATTGAGTTTTTCGAAATGTCAAAAGAACTAGCAAATGTAAAAATACATATATGTAGCCTTGCAGGAAAAATGTGGGGTGGAGAAAAAATGGAAGACTTCATTGATATTGTAGATGATATTTGTGGAATAGGAGAATACATTACATCGGCGCAAGAAGCAGATGTGCATTTATTTATTTAGAGTTTATGGACAAAAAAAGCCCTGAATGGGCGAAATTATTAGTCCCGACTTTCAAGTCGGGGAATGTTGATAGCCAATAAATTAGCGTTCTGCAACGTAAAGTTGTTTAAAAAAAATGATGCCCAGAATGCAATTTTGAGAATATATTGAATTTATAGACAAGCTCTATTTAGGGTGAAAACAATTTAAAATAAACAGTTATGAGTACAGAAGAATTATTAGCAATTGCAGTAGACAAATCTGTGGATGCAAGGGGAACAGCTTGTCCCGGTCCACTATTGGAAGCAAAAAAAGCTATTGGAACTATTGGTTCAGGCGAAATAATGGAAATTCTATCTGCCGACGAAGGGACAAAACGTGATATTCCGAAGTGGGCAAATAAAAAAGGCCATGAATACCTTGGCACTGTTGAAGAATCTGGGTTTTTCAAAATTTATTTGAAAAAAGGATAATAGTCATGGATGGAAAAAACACAGTTCCAAAAATCTTGGTGTTTTCCACGGAAAAAATTTCAGATCCTGCTATTGATTTAGCAGGACTTCTGAAAAAACACTATCCGCCAACAGTTTACACCATCAATGTACCTTGTTCAAGTGCCATAAAATCAAGGTGGATATTACATGCTTTTGAGAAAGGTTTTGACGGTGTATTTATTGCTGCTGATGGAACCGATTGCTCGTATAGTGAATCTTGCACAAAAAGAACAGGAGAAGTAGTACAACGAACACATACACTAATGAAAGAAAAAGGGATAGACCCTGCCAAATTAAAAATGGCAGCAATATGTTCTGTTTGTTCCGA
>CBDUWQ010000093.1:0-14302 GCA_965370965.1 uncultured Bacteroidales bacterium | reverse complement strand
TCAATATGTTAACTGCTTTTTCAAAAAGTTTATGAATTATTCAGGTTATAAAGTTATAAAAAATAATGTTTGTTTTAATTCGTCATAAAATTATATATTTGATTGATGGCAAACGAAAAATAATCGGCGAATGAGGAAAAGTTATCGGCGAATATGGTTTTTATTAAACCCACTATCCTTATTAATTCATTCAGGTAATGATGGGTTTATGTTAAAAGCAGAATTTTTGTAGTAAAAAACTGTTTTATTGTTCGTTGCATTTAATTACTTTTGCAAACTGTTTTAAAAACCTTCAACACAATAAAAATAAATTAAAAATGAATAAACCGGAAATTGCAACAACATACAATCCTGCCATAGCAGAGGATAAATGGTATAAATATTGGATGGACAACGGTTTTTTTAAATCAACACCCGATGAGCGCGAGCCTTACACCATGGTAATTCCGCCACCAAATGTTACCGGGGTATTGCACATGGGGCACATGCTTAACAATACTATTCAAGATATTTTGGTGCGGCGAGCACGTATGTTGGGCAAAAATGCCTGTTGGGTACCGGGTACCGACCATGCCAGCATTGCTACCGAAGCAAAAGTTGTTGCAAAACTTAAAGAGGATGGCATTAATAAATCGGGGCTTACACGCGAAAAGTTTATGGAGCATGCGTGGGAATGGAAAGAGAAGCATGGTGGTATTATTTTAGAACAGCTTAAAAAGCTGGGTGCTTCGTGCGATTGGGATCGCACTGCTTTTACCATGGATAAAATTTATTATGAAAGTGTTATCGACACCTTTATCGACCTTTTTAACAAAGGGCTTATTTACCGCGGTGTGCGTATGGTAAACTGGGATCCTGTTGCCCAAACTGCAGTTTCTGACGAGGAGGTAATTCATACCGAAGAGAATTCAAAACTATACTATTTACGATATAAAATTGAGGAACAAGATGAGTTTGTAACAATAGCAACCACCCGACCTGAAACAATTTTGGGAGATACAGCTGTTTGTATTAACCCCAATGACGAAAGATTTTCCCATTTAAAGGGCAAACGTGTTTTGGTGCCGTTAATTAATCGCTCTATTCCTATTATTGAAGACGATTATGTGGATATGGAATTTGGTACAGGCTGTTTAAAAATTACACCTGCCCACGACCTTAACGACTATGAAATAGGAAACCGCCATGGGCTTGAAAGTATAGATATATTTAACGACAATGGAACATTAAACGAAGCTGCCAAACTTTATATTGGGGTTGATAGGTTTGAAGCAAGAAAACAGATATTGCCCGATTTAGAAAAAGCGGGAAACATTGTTAAAATTGAGGATTATAATAATAAAGTTGGCCGTTCGGAACGTACCAATGCCGTAATTGAGCCAAAACTCTCAATGCAGTGGTTTTTAAAAATGGAGGAACTTTCAAAACCTGCATTAGAAAACGTTTTAAACGATACAGTTAAATTTCATCCTGCAAAGTTTAAAAATGTTTACAACCATTGGATGGAGAATATTAAAGACTGGTGTATTAGCCGCCAGTTGTGGTGGGGACAGCAAATTCCGGCATATTATATAGGCAGTACCAACGATTATGTGGTTGCCAAAACCAAAAATGAAGCCTTGGAACTGGCAAAAGCCAAAACCGGAAATGCAAATTTAACTGCCGATGATTTGCACCGCGATGATGATGTGTTGGATACTTGGTTTAGCAGTTGGTTATGGCCAATAGCCGTTTTTGACGGCATAAGAAATCCCGATAACGAGGAAATAAATTATTATAACCCAACCAATGACCTTGTTACAGGGCATGATATTATATTTTTTTGGGTGGCTCGAATGATTATTACAGGTTATGAGTACCGCAAAACACAACCATTTAAAAATGTATATTTTACCGGAATGGTTCGCGACAAGCAAGGTCGCAAAATGAGTAAGCAGTTGGGTAATTCGCCCGACCCGATAAAACTTATGAAGCAGTATGGTGCCGATGGAGTACGTGTTGGTATGTTGCTTTGCTCGCCCGCCGGTGGCGATTTGCTTTTTGAAGAATCATTACCTGAGCAGGGGCGTAATTTTTCGAATAAAATTTGGAACGCCTTTCGTTTGGTAAAAAACTGGGAGGTTGATGCCAATATAGAACAACCTGCATCGGCAAAAGCCGGTATTGAGTGGTTTAACGCCAAGCTTAACCAAACCATTGAACTGCTTAACGACCATTTTGATAAGTTCCGCATGTCGGATGCATTAATGACGGTTTACCGCCTGTTTTGGGACGATTTTTCATCGTGGTACCTTGAGATTGTTAAGCCGGCATACCAAACACCATGCGATAAAACCACTTACGAAGCTACCACCGCAATTTTTGAGAAACTGCTAAAACTGTTACACCCATTTATGCCATTTATTACCGAAGAACTTTGGCACTTAATTGACAATAGGGATGCAGAAGACTGTGTAATGCTGGCTGAGTGGCCAAAGGTTGAAAAATATGACACTGCCAAGTTATTGCAGTTTGAAGATGCCAAAGCTACCATATCGGAGATTAGGACAGTACGCAAAAACCGCAATATTTCATATAAAGAAAAGTTGATACTTATGGTAAACCCAGGTGCAAATGGGTATTATGCCAAAAATAACGAGGTAATTATAAAAATGGGCGGATTAACTACCATTGAAAAAGTGGATACTAAAATAGATAACTCGGCAGCATTTATGGTTAAAACCAGCGAGTTTTTTATTCCGCTTGGCGACAATATTGATGTTGAAGCTGAATTAGAAAAATTGAAGGCAGACCTGAAATATCAACAAGGATTTTTACGCTCGACAATGGGTAAGCTCGGCAATGAGAAATTTGTGAACAGCGCCCCTACCAAAGTAGTTGAAATGGAACGTAAAAAACTGGCAGATGCCCAAGCAAAAATAAAAGCTATTGAAGAGCAGATAAGTGCTTTGAAAAATTAAACTGAGTGATTAAAATTTTTGAAAATTACCCTGTCTGCAATCTGGGCAGGTAATCATTTTTTTAGGTTAAAATCTGTATCCAAATAAAAAAACAAAACTTTTACTTGTTGAAGTTAAAGCCGAATACTCATATTCTGCCATGCCATTTCCCATTTCATATCTAATTTCAACTAAAAAACTTTTATATTGGACTCCAATTCCTCCTAAAATACCCAACTCAATATTCCGAGTATCTCTAAAGACATTTTCTTTAGTAGTGTCTTCAAAATCGTAAAATTTAGAATAAACTGTTTTTACAGCATAATTAGACATAGCAGCACCAATGGAAATCCCTGCCTTTAAAAAAACATCTAAATCCCCTATAGGATATTTAAAACGTGCTGAACTACTTAACTTTAAATATGAAAATTGTAACTCAGTTGTAGTTTTGTATATCTATTTTCATGTATAAATTCCTCATACAGACCGGTAATATTGTAAGATGAAAATCTTAGTTCATTAAATATTGACCATTTATTCTGACTTATAGGCAAACCTATGTCTAAAAATAATCCTGCTGTAAAATTTGATGATGTGCTAAAATCTGATTTTTCAAGAAAATCAAAATTCTCTCCTATAAATTCTACGGTGGTCATAGATAAACCTGCTAACAAACCAAAATCTAATGGCTGTTTTTCTTTTTTATATAAAAAATGAACTAATAATTTAGAACATTCGTAATATTCTATAAAAAGACTTTTTAAGCTCCTGATACTATAGCTTGTTCTTTCAATTTTTTTATTAATTGATGGGCAATCATTTAAATATAGTAATAATTGCCCCAAATATCTATTATTCTCGACTATAGCGCGCTTGTCTCCATGTTGTTTTAAGTATTTTTTATAAACCAATAATTCAAAATCTGTTCCATTTTTAATATAAAAATTCTTTCTTTCAGCATGGTTTTTATAATAGTAGAGGCTTTTTTTGCCTTCAATAATAGTTTTTAAAAATATTGTGTCAACCTTTATAATAATTTTGGAATCTTTTTTAAGATCACTTGCTAATAATGAAGTAACTTCTACATCAATAATTCCACTCACATAAATTTCATTCTGAATACTAAATCTAATAATGTCAGTTGACTTAAGTAAAATTGAACTGGAATTAATACTCGTTTTAAAGCTTATCTTGTCAGGGTTAAATTCCCATTTTCTATAGTCAATAAACCCATTTAATGAATCGTTATTGTTTTTAATTATGTATCCTGGAATATAATTTTCCTGAGAGTATGATATATTAAAAAATAAGACACTCAAAAATAATAACCCTAATCTTTTTAATCTGCTAATTTTGTTCATAATAAAATTCTTTAAAAAGTTAAAATAGTATTTGTCAAGTTTCACAAGGTTGTTAATAAAACCTTGCATAGTTAGTGTGCTTTTTTTAAATATCTGCTTTTTTGTTAATCTGAATTAGATACGCACCAATAACGCAAATTTTGTAATACTACTTTATCAACAGTTCATTAAATTTTGAGGCCTAACGGTTTTTAAAAACTTGTTAGACCTGATTATCAGCAATATGGACAATTATTTGCAACGTATTGTGTTTTAGTAGTTTAAAAATATTTAACAAACCATTACTTTATAAACCTTTACAGTAAACAATCAATGCAATATTATGCACTACTTTAATGAATATTCAATGTAAAATTTGCATTTGAGCAAATCCAAGATACTTTTGAGTTAAAAACAACAATGAAGCATGCCATTTTCAACAATCTATTTAAAATTGAAGTCCAGCAAAAGGGTGCCGAATTATGCAGTATTAAGTCGTTAACAACTGGACATGAATATATGTGGGATGCAAACTCCAATATATGGGGGAGTTTTGCCCCTGTATTATTCCCAATAATTGGTTGCTTAAAAAATGGAATTACTAAGTACGAGGATAAAAAATACAGTATCCCAAAACATGGTTTTATCAGGTATAATAACAATATTAAGCTTAGGCAAAAAACTGCCAACAAATTAATTTTTGCACTAAAATATGATAGTGAGTTATTAAAAATTTACCCTTTTAAATTTGAATTTGAAATATCATTCGGGTTAATAGGCAATAAAATTGAGGTTGAGCACAGGGTAATAAATTTAGACAAAAAACCGATGCTATTCTCACTTGGGGGGCATCCTGCATTTAAATGCCCTGTTAATAACAACGAAAAATACCGCGATTACTACTTGGAATTTGAGCAAGAGGAAACAGTTTCAACCTACGATTTAACTACAACCGGTTTGGTTAAAAACACAACAAGGCCAATTATTAATAAGTCGAATATTTTGACTTTAGACGATAATATGTTTATTAAAAATGCGCTTATTTTTAAAGAGCTAAAATCGCGTAAAGTAGCTTTAAAGAGTAAAAAAAGCAGCTATCGGCTTTCGGTCAGTTTTAATGATTTTAATTACTTGGGTATTTGGGCAAAACCACATGCAAATTTTATATGTATTGAGCCTTGGTTGGGTATTACCGACAATGACAATACCAATGGACTACTGGAGAATAAAGAAGGCATTTTAAAAATAGATGCCGGCGAAACCTTTAATGCCAAATATACAATTGAAATTGAAGAATAATGTCATTTTGTTGTTTGGCTTTTTATCATGATAAAAATTAATTTCTATTAAAAAAAAGCTGCTATTAATCTGTTTAGTTTGTGTAAACTCAATTAATGTGTTCTCACAAAATATTCTGAATCAAAAAATTGATGCAGATTATTCGGGCTATTCTTTTAAGCAGTGCTTTCAAGAATTAGAAAACAGCTATGGTATAGTTTTCTTTTATAAAAACAATTGGGTTGAGAAAAAAAAGATACCAACAATACCCCAAAATGTTACGTTAAAAGTTTTTCTTGAAAAAGCATTAAATAAATACCGTTTATCTTACATCCAAATTCAGGGTACAAATATAATTATAATCCCAAATGCTTATTCGTCAAATGAATATGCCAATTTAAAAGAGTTAATCAAACAAATAGGAAACCCCATTGATAAAGGCAAATATGAACTAAACAGGGTTGAGGGATATGTATATTATGGAAAAACAGGCGAACCCATAACCGGAGCCGTAATAGTTGACAAAAAATACAATAAACAGGCAGCAACCGATTATAAAGGTTACTATTGGCTTGATTTACCCGGTGGCCCTACCGAGCTGCAATTTTCGTTTATTGGGTTAGAGAAACAGACAATAAAAATAGATGTGCTTAGCCATGGCAAATTAAACTGCGAGTTAATGGAAACGCCTATTGCCATTAGCACAGTAAATATTTTTGCCAATGGAGCAAAACGAAATATTGAGCAAACCCAAATGGGCATGGCACATGTTGAAATGAAAAGCATAAACAAGCTGCCTGTTTTAATGGGCGAGACAGATATTATTAAAAGCATGACCCTGCTACCGGGTGTTCAATCATCGGGCGATATTTCGGCCGGATTTAATGTGCGTGGAGGAAATGCCGACCAAAATTTGGTGTTAATTAATGGGGCACCACTTTACAATACATCGCACCTGTTTGGTATGTTTAGTACATTAATACCAAGTTCAATTAATAGTGTTGCAATGTATAAAGGAACACAACCGGCAAATTACGGAGGAAAGCTATCATCGGTAATGGACATTGAGCTTGCAAAACCCGATACTGCAAAAATAGGGGGTAAAGCCGGTATAGGGATACTTAACTCAAGCCTTTTTGTTGAGGGACCTGTAAAAAACAATTTTTGCTCGTTTTTGGTTGGTGGCCGCACAACTTATTCAAACTGGCTGCTAAATACAATAAACAATATTGATATAAGAAACAGCAAAGCCAATTTTTACGATTTAATTGGTAAACTCGATTTTAATCTAAACAAAAAAAACAAGCTCAGCCTGTTTGGGTATTATAGCCATGATTATTTTAACTATGCCCAAAAAAACAGTTATGCTTATGGCTCAATAATTGGAGGTTTAAACTATCGGTTATATGCAAATTCTATTTTTTCAATAAGTGCTGACCTAACGCACACCAATTACAAAAACAGTTTGGAGTATATTGAAGATACTAAGCAGTCCTACAAAGTATTAACAGGTATTGCGCACACAAAATTCAAGATAGAATTTAACTTGCACCTTAACAAAAACAGTTTAGTTTTTGGTGCCGATGCCGGTTTATACGATATTAACCCGGGCATTAAACAAAAATACGCAAACGAGTCGCTTATTATTCCTGATAAAGTTAATAACGAAAATGCTTTTGAAGTAGCAGGTTTTGCTCAAGACAATATTACAATAACCGATAAAATAAGTCTGCTATTGGGTTTGCGCTATTCGTGGTATTCAAAATATGGTGGCTCACCGGCATATAAATACGACCCCAACAGCTCAATATCCGACAATAGCGTAATTGACACCATAAGCTTTACCCCCACCCAATTGGTTAAACCATATTCGGGTTTTGAACCCAAAATTGGCATTAAAGTAAAAACTAATGACAACAGCTCGATTAAGGCAGGATACCATATTTCAAGGCAATACCAGCACCTTATTTATAATACATCATCGCCAACCCCATCCGATTATTGGAAATCGGCAGATATAAATATTAAACCAATGGTTAGCCACCAATTGTCGTTGGGCTATTTCCGAAATTATATTGATAACATTATTGAAACCTCGGCCGAGGTGTATTATAAATCAATAAACAATACGCTTGATTACAGAAATGGTGCGGTATTGGCAATGAACCCAACCATTGAGCGCGATATTATTGCCGGTTTTACTAAGGCTTACGGCTTAGAACTTATGATTAAAAAAAACTCGGGAAAGCTTAACGGCTGGTTAAGCTATACTATTTCAAAATCGCAAACAAAAATAGATGGGCAATTTACTGAAGACAAAATTAACGGCGGCAACTATTTTCCAACATATAGCGACCGCTTGCACGATATAAGCCTATCGGTAAATTATCAGTTTACAAGGCGATGGAATTTTGCAGGCAACTTTATTTTTAGCAGCGGGCGACCCACAACTTATCCCGAAAAAAAGTATTTTTATCGAAATAGCGAAGTAGTTTACTACTCTGACCGAAATAAGTACAGGTTGCCGGCGTACCACCGTTTAGATGTGTCGGTTACCTACGAGGGATTTCTTAAAAAAACAAAAAAGGTACACCCCAGTTTTACCTTTTCAATATATAATGTGTATGGACATAAAAACACCTATTCTGTCTATTATAAAAAAGATGTGCCGTCAAGTTTAAACAACTATCAAAAATATGGTTTGTACAAACTATCAATAATTGGTGTGCCTATTCCATCGGTAACAGTTAATTTAAGTTTTTAATTATTATGAGATTTTTGTTTGCTATACTACTAATAATATCGCTCGCCTCGTGCGAAGAGTACTTTGTGCCCGAAATTGATAGTCAAACAAGTTATTTTATTTTTGAAGGGATGATAACCGATAAGGCTGAACAACAATGTGTTAAAGTCTCAAAATCGGTTTCATATAATGATAAATCGGAGTTTATAATGGCAACAGGTTTTTATATTTACATTGAAGGTGATGATAATAGCAAGTTTATGATGCGCGAGCAACAAAAGGGTATATATTTAAGCGACACATTGGCAAAAGGTGTTGTTGGCATTATGTACCGCATGGTTGCAATATCGCCTGCAGGCAGAACCTATTATTCAAATTTTGAGCAACTGGCATCGGCTGCTCCAATTGATAAAATAACTGGTGTTTATCACGAAAAAGAGATACTCAAGTATTCAGAATATGAAGGGTATTACGAGGTAATTCAGCCCGGTGTTCAGGTGCAATGCAATTTAAGTGCAGCTAGCAATGCTGCGTATTACAGGTATGAGTATCAACAGGTTTTTCAAACCAAACAGATATACCCAACTGTTCCAACTGCAACAACTGTATATATTGCAAGGCCAAGCTCATCATATAATAAAAATTATATTTCGGTTATAAACTCTAAATTATACAGTAATAACCATGTGGTTGATAATGCTGTTGAGTTTGTTTCAAACAGTATTATTGAGCAAAAAATGGTAATTGATTCGGTTGAACTTGATGAGGATGAAAACCCGCTTTATAAGGCTGAAGATATTTTTTATCTTCAATGTGGTTTTATTATGCTACTAAAACAGTACTCGTTAAGCGAGCAAGGGTTTGGTTTTTGGAAGGCTATTTATAATCAAGCAAATGCAACTGGTCAAATATTTGACCCTGTTGAGGCGCAGGTTATAGGAAATATTTATTGTAATGAACATAAAGATGAGCTGGTATTTGGCTATTTTGGAGCATCGGCAGTTACCGAAAAGACAGTGCACCTAAAACTTAACAACGATAATATGGTTGAGGTTAAACCGGTTACCGATTTTCCACAACTCAGTAAAACAATAATGTCATATTACGCATTTGATTTTTGGGTTTATTAATTTGAAAAATGCTAAAAACAATTAACATACTTGTAATAATACTTATTTCGGGCTTGCTTTTCGCAAATAATCCGCATGTAAAACAAAACACTATTACCCAAATACATACCGACAGGTTTTGCTATGTATCGGGCGATAAAATGTTTGTTAAGGTTTATCACTATACAGGTAGTACAGGCGAAATTGCTATGTATATTGATATTGTTGATGCAAACAAACAGTTTATTTGTGGCGAAATTTTGAAATTAGAAAATGGCATTGCCTCAGGTATTCTGTCAATACCCGATACATTAAAAACAGGTGAGTACCTGTTGCGCACTTACACACAACAATCAAAAAAACGTAATTGCATTTTGCAAACCAAATTGCTGTTTGTTACAAACCGTTTTGGTGCAAATTCGCAAAGCCAAATAAGCAATAATGCTGATATTCCCACTAAAACCGATAGCCTGCTTTATCCTAAAATTTCAAAAATTGTTCAGTTAAATCTCGAAACAAACGACTCTGTTTTCAATAAAAGAACAAAAGTTGTTGCCTCAATTGAATTAATAAATAATAGCCAAATAAATATGCTTTCGGCATCGTTACTGGTAAAACCCGTATCGGCATGCGAAGTACATTATTTTAACTTAAATCGCTCTACCATCAATAAATCGGGCTTAAATAATGCCACATGTGCCGATAGTATTGCTTTAAAACCGTCTTTAAACGAGAGCAAGGGGTTAATTGTGTTGGGCAAAGTTATGCACAAAATTACCGGAAATCCACTCAATAATATCCTGATTCTTTTGGCACACCAAGATTCAACCATAAATTTAAAATATGCTATTAGTGATGAAAACGGCAACTTCAAATTTTTATTAAACAGTTTTTATGGCAGGCAAACCATGCATTATTCAACATATACGTATCCTAAAATGGCAGCTTATGCCGATGCCCAATTAGTAATTAACAGCAAATTTATTACCCAAAAGCATAAACCCATTTTATCAAATAACAAAAGCTATATGGTAAGTACCGACTCATTAAATATAAAAAAAGCGATTGTATCAAAAGCATACGCACTAACCTACCATAAAAAATTTGAGCATGTAAACCCAACAATAAATTTTGAAGATAAATTTTTAATGGGCAACAATATAAAAACTACTAATATTGATGATTATGTTAGTTTGCCCGATTTTTATGAAATTGCAAAAGAGATATTGCCATTTGTAAGGATACGAAAAAAGGAATTAAAATACGTTTTTTATGTTAATGACGGCATAAATAACAAAGTAAGAGCCAACCCATTAGTAATAGTTGATGGCATACCATTAACTAATTATAATAAGCTCATGAATTGGGGCAGTAATAAAATAAAAACGGTTCAGGTACAAATTGAACCAAGATTTTTTGGCGATGTTGTTTTTGAAAACGGTATAGTATTAATTTGGACACGAAATTGTGATTTTTGGGAAACAAATAGAACCGGTTCAAATGCATTTGTTATGCAAGGGTTACAGCACCCCGTTAAATTCAGCTTTCCGCAATATAATAAAAAAAGCCCCTTAAAAACACCCGATTTTAGGAACGTTTTATATTGGGAACCAGATATTGAAATTAAAAAAGGTAAAGTTAAAAAAGCTACTTTTTATACGTCGGATGAAACTGGGGCTTTTGAGATTGTTTTACGCGGCTATACACAAAGCCATAAACCGTTTTTTATTCGTAAATATATTTATGTTAAAAATATTGTAAATGAACAAAACCAATAAAAATAAGTATGGTAAATAAATTGGCTCTTTTTTTTATTTTACTAGTATTGTTTGCAGCAGATGCACAAGCCCAACAAACTACCAATGGGCAGCATATGCTCCAAAAAATTACAGGCTATGGTTTTAAAAACTACTATCAACAATACGATGGCAATCCGTATTTTAATAACCACTGGACAAAAGCATCGGTTAAACTATTAAGCAGTGAAATTTACAAAGGTTTATTGGTAAAATTAGATATTTATAACACCCAATTAATTAGTTATAACAAGCCTGTTAACAGACAAATAATAGTAGATAACAGTATTATTGATGAAATTTATTTGTACAATACCGATGGTGAGCAGACGCATTTAATTAAAAATGTTTATGACACAAATAGCCTCATTTCAAATAAATACTGTTTTTATTTTGTGCTTTTAAATGATTCTATCTCGGTTTGGCGTAAAAGTGAAAAACTTATCGAAAAATATGCGAGCTTATCTGACAACCCAAATATGATTGGCCGTTTTTATACCAAAAACAGGTACTACTTTGTAAAAAACGACAGCTTAATCAGCATTTCAACAAGGAAAAAGAAATTAGCCAAAGAATTTGTAAGCAACAAAAAAGAGATTTTAAAATTTATAAATAAATATAAGTATAAGCCAAAAAACGAAGCTGACGTTATTGCTATATTCAAATATATTAATGCATTGGAAAAAAGGGAAGATGCCAACAATTTATAAACAATTTTTTGTGCATATTAAATTTGGAAGGGCAATAAAATATAGCATTGTTTTTATATTTTAGCATAATTAATTATAGGATTTACTTTTTTAGCATTGACAAAAATGGTTGAGCAAATATCAAAAGAGATAATACGAGGCATTAAAAGGCATCAAAATGGCGATATATCAGATGCAATGAAACGTTTGGGACTTAATTACGACACAAATTATGGAGTTTCTATTCCACAGTTGAGACAAATGTCAAACCAATATACTGCCGGTTTTGAATTAGCCAACTACCTGTTAAACACAAAAATCAGAGAAGCTAAAATTTTATCCTCAATGCTGTTTAATGTTGAAAATATTACAACAGACCAATTAATAGAAATTAGCCAAAAGGTTGATAATTTGGAATTGGTTGAACAGTTTTCGAGAAATATTTTTGCCCTGTATGCAAACTTAAATAAAGTGCTGCCTATTTTAAATAAAGGTGGTGATTGGGAAAAACTATTGGCTATTTATTCTGCTTCATGGTACATAAAAATAAACCCTACATGTCAGGTCAATGTAATTGAATGGGGCATTGAGCAAATAAATAATTATGAAGATAAAAAGGTGCAAAAAGCTGTTGGCTTTCTGTTTCAAAGTATAGCATCGTTAAACGACGATTACAAAAAACAGATGGTAACTTTGGCAGAAAAAATGATGAAAAGCGAAAAAGCAACGGTAGAAGCCTTAGCCCAAAATTTTCTTTGGCTGAACATGAGCTAATGATAAAGCCTATCATAATTATAAAATGAAGATAAAATTAAAAGAAAATCATTTTTATATACTTGGTGCAGTTAGTTTGCTTATTGCAAGTATTTTTTCGGTAGGGTATCATCACTTTGATGAACATTTTCAAATTTTAGAATTTGGAAGTCTTAAACTAGGTTTAACTACTGTATCAAACTTGCCTTGGGAATTTCATGATCAAATGCGACCTGCTTTTCAACCGGCAATTGTTGTTATCTCACATTATTTATGGGGAATGATTGGAATTGATAACCCCTTTTTTATTACTTTTTTTTTAAGGCTTTTAACTGCTGCACTCTCCTTTATAAGTATCTGGTTTTTATATAAAACATATAAAAATAGAATTAACAGTGCAGTATTGCAGCACTGGTTTTTAATCCTATCCTTCCTTTTATGGTTTGTAATATACAATGGGGTACGTTTTTCATCGGAAAATTGGTCCGGTAGCCTTTTTGCAATTGGATTTTCTTGTTATTTCCTTTTTAAAAAAAGAAATTTCGTTTCTTTTTTTATCATTGGAGCTATATTAGGATTGAGTTTTTTATGTAGGTACCAGATTGCATTTTTGATTTTAGGTTTTGGATTATGGTTAGTTTTTATACGAAAAGAACGTTTTATCAATCTGCTATTTATCTCATTTGGAATACTTTCCCTTTTCTTGATTGGGATATTGATTGACAGATGGTTTTATGGAGAATGGACTCTTAGTACATGGAACTATTTTAATGAAAATATAGTAAACGATAAAATCTCAGGATTTGGAGCAAAGCCATGGTGGTGGTATATCACTACAAGCCTTCAAAATGGAATACCTCCATTTAGTCTATTGTTTGTAGGAGGTTTCTTAATAATTACATTTTTCAGGCTTAAAAGTCCCATTGTTTGGAGTTTAGTTCCATTTATATTTATTCATAGCATTATAGGTCATAAAGAACTTCGGTTTTTATTTCCTATTATTCTTTTTATGCCTATTGTTATGATTCAAGGAATAGAAACAATACAAAATCGTTATTACCACCGACTTTCTGAAAACAAGTATTTAAAAAGCTTTATGATGCTTTTTTTTATAATTAATTTTGCCGTTTTACTAATTGTCTCTTTTAACCCTGCTGATAGTCAAATTTATTTATACAAAAAGTTATATAAAGAATATAAAGAACCTACTACCCTTTTTTATATAAATAAAAATCCTTACCGCAGAGTTCTTGACATTCACTACTACAAACGTAAAAATTTAACTATTAAACATATAAATTCAATTGACAGTATTCCTTTGGAAAAGAAAGGTTTAGTAGTTTTAACAAATCGAAACAAGTCAAACAATTTAAGACTTGGCAATCTAATATATTCTACATATCCCAATTGGATTTTAAAATTTAATGTAAATAATTGGATTGATAGAACAAATGTTTGGTACATATATGAATTAAAAACAGAATTAATGGATAAAACTGTATTATAATGAATTAGAGGTCTACAATTAATTACTTATAAGAATAAATTGATATATCATTAAGGTTGGCATTTTTAATCAAGTTCAAGAGACAGGTTGTAGTCTTAGTGAAATCGGGAAGTTGAGAGCTTGCTCGAAAATCACCCGATTGAACTTA
>CBDUWQ010000092.1:0-14442 GCA_965370965.1 uncultured Bacteroidales bacterium | reverse complement strand
TAAAGTTTTACAAATACAACCATACCGCCAAGGATGGCGGTGATCCATTGCACCACCGCCATCCTTAGCGGTATAATAACTTTGGAACTTTATTAAAGCATTATTCTCACAGCAGCCTGTCCACCGGTGGTGGAGCGTTGCGAGTTTCAAACTGGGTGTGGCAATTAGCAAACTATGTCTGTTTAAGTTGTTAACTTCATTTTTTAATTAAAAGCCACGCCCTCGCTTAAAAAGCGGAGTGATAAAATAATATGTTCTAAAAGAGTTTCAGATTACCAATTTTTTTCAGAATTTTAACCCTATTAAAATACTCACTAATAAAAAATGTATTTGCTTAAGCTATATCTACTTTGAATTTATTTTAAGAAGCATAATTAATAACCTTGCAGTTTAGCGGCTTGGTGAAAAAAATTTAAACTTTTGAAACCCTCATGTGAGGGATGCTATTATTCTCAGTAGAGCTCGCACAGAAGGAGATGGTTAATTATCAAATACTTAACTAATAATTAAACTTATGAAACATCTAACAGTAATAATCTTAGTTATTTTATCGTTATCGGCAAATAGCCAATCGCATCGCGATTCGCTTGATATTACACATTATACACTAAATGTTGATATATCAAATATTGGTGCATCGCATATTACAGGATGTGCTGAATTGCAAGCACAAACACAATTTAATATATCAGATATTTACCTTGATTTGTTTAAGTTAACGGTTGACTCGGCATTTGTTAACGGTACAAAAGTTGAATTTTTACAAAACGACACCTTGCTTACACTACAAAATTATACAGCAAATGCCGGCGAGGAATTAAATATAAAAGTGTATTACGGTGGCAACCCTAAAAAAGATCCCGATTGGGGAGGTTTTTTCTTTACCAATGGCATAGCCTTTAATATGGGCGTTGGCATGGGCAGTTACCCACATGGTATTGGCAGGTATTGGTATCCATGTTTAGATAGTTTTACCGACAAGGCTACATACGATTTTTATATTAAAACGAGCGAACAAAATAATGCGGTTTGTGGAGGTGTTTTTATTGGTAAAACTATTGATGCCGATAACAAGCCTATTTATCATTGGAAGCTTAATCAGCCTATCTCAACTTATTTAAGTTCGGTGGCGGTTGGTCCGTTTGTTAAAATAAGCGATACCTATAACGGAATTGCAAAAGACATACCCATTGAGTATTATGTAATAGCAAGTGATTCGGCTGGAGCCATTAACACTTTTTCAAAAGTGAAAGAGACAGCAGCCGTATATGAAAGTCTTTTTGGCTCTTACGAATGGGATAGAATAGGTTTTGTAGTTGTCCCTTTTAGCAGCGGTGCCATGGAGCATGCAACCAATATAGCATATCCGCACAACTCATTATCGGGCAGTTTGGCAAACGAAACTTTGGCTGCCCATGAGTTTTCACATAGCTGGTTTGGTAATCAGGTTACAACTGCCACATCAGAGGATATGTGGTTAAACGAAGGCTGGGCAACATATTGCGAGGTGCTTTTTAAGGAGTTTGTGTATTCAAAACAAACAGCCATGAACCAAGTGCTGTCAAACCATAAATTTGTTATAACAAAAGCCCATGTTGTTGATGGTGGCTACTACCCGTTAAACCAAATTCCGCATAACATTACTTACGGAAAAACCGTTTACGATAAAGGTGCCGATGTGGTACATTCACTACGCGGGTATCTTGGTGACAGCCTGTTTTTTAAAGGTGTTAAATACTTTTTGCAAGAGAAAAAATATGAAAATATCTCATCGCAACAATTAGAATCTCTATTAACAGAGGGTACAGGTATTGACATGTCAGGTTTTTTTGATAATTGGGTATATCAAACCGGTTTTCCTCACTATTCTGTCGATTCATTTTATACCAATGGTTCGCAAGTAACTATAGCTTTGCGTCAAAAATTAAACCATCGCGAAAATTACGGAACACAGCATAGGGTGCCAATAACGTTAATAGACAACAACTGGAACAAATTTGATACAGTACTGCAATTTAACGGGCAAAACCAATTGGTAACCATTAACAGCCCAATAAATGCAAAAGTTTTGTTTGTTGATTATAACCACACCCTTAATGATGCAACTACACATGATATAAATGTTATTACAGAAACAGGATATAAAATATTTAGCGATTGTGATTTTAAACTGAATACTAAAACAATTCAAGATTCGGCTCTTATACAGGTTACATATAATTATGTATTACCGGATCCATTTAAACAAGAAATGCCTGGGGTTGTTGTTTCAAATTATCATTATTGGAAAATTGATGCCCTATTGCCAAACGAGTTTATGGCCGATGGCAAATTTACATATAAACGCTCGCAAAATACAAACCCCGATATTGGCTATACCATTGGCGAAAATGATACCATTGTGCTTTTATATCGTAAAAATATGGCTTACGACTGGATAATTGTAAAAAAAGGGGGGAGAGCACAAGTGCCAGTTAGTGAAATTACTCGCGAGAATGTACGCACGGGCGAATATGCATTTGGCTATTGGGATGGCGAAACCCCAATTGGTATATCTGAACGACCCAAAATAAACAATCCCATAATTTTTCCAAATCCTGTAAACAATTTATTGTACTTAAAATGGGCACAACTTTTTTCAGGTCCAATTACTATTTTTGATCAGAGCGGTAAAAAAGTTTATTCAAAAAACTTCTCCAATATCGATTCTGTGTCAATACCAGTACAATCTTACACCAAAGGCATCTATTATATATCATTTAATAATAGCAAAGCTGCAACTGAAAAAATTATTGTTCTATAAATATTTTACAGATGCAGCGTTTTAACGAATCGGTAAACAAATATATTTCAGACCATACTACCGAACCAAACAGTTTATTACAGAAATTAGAACGGCAAACATATTTAAAAGTGTTACGCCCACAAATGGTTTCGGGAGCCTTGCAAGGCAAAATACTTGAAATGATTAGCTGCATGATTCGGCCTGAAAGAATATTAGAACTTGGCACATTTACAGGTTATTCTGCTCTATGCCTTGCCAAAGGGTTAAAACCCAACGGCAAATTAATTACTATTGACATTAATGACGAGCTTGAGGAGTTTGCACAATCGTTTTTTGACCAAAGCCCGCACAAAAATCAGATAAAATTTTTAAAGGGTGATGCCTGTAAGATAGTTCCCGAACTAAATGAAACCTTTGACCTTGTTTTTATTGATGCCGATAAAAGGCAATACCCTGAATACTACAAATTGGTTTTTGATAAAATAAAACCCGGTGGGTTTATAATTGCCGACGATGTTTTATGGTATGGCAAAGTTAATGAGAAAATACCCAATAACGACAATTATACAAAAGGACTTATTGAGTTTAATAATTTGGTACACAACGACTCTCGTGTTGAGAATGTTATTTTTCCGGTGCGCGATGGTTTAATGGTAGTTAAAAAGAAATAGTAAGTAGGGAAAATAATAAAACCTTTTTATTAAAATTTCGTTATACAAATTGGGAATAGTTTTTTTTACCCCAATTAATTATGAGAATAATTGCTGTCCGACAGCAACTAAGTTTCACACCCAATTTTGAGCATCAAAATTGGGTTTTCCGAAATAAATTAGGGACAAGCTGGCTATTTTGGGGTCAACCGCATTTACATTTATCTTAATAAAATTTTGATGAATAATGCGGGTTAAACAGTTTTATAAATAACAATTAAGGCATTAATATGAAAATGAATTTGCGTACAAAGCTAACGCTGGGCGTTTTAGTAACAATACTATTGGTTTATGGATTATCGTTTATCTATATAATTACAAGTATAAAAACAAAAAGCAGGCACGATGCCGAGCTTATGGTAAATGAAATGGCCAAGCAATATGCCAATGAGTTTAAATCATTAATAAATATTGATATGGGCATAGCCCATGGCTTTGCAGATGCACTAAAAGGTTACAAAAACATTCCTTATGAAAAGCGCGATTCAATTTTTAACGATATAATGTACAATACATTAATAAGCCACAATGGATATATTGGTACTTGGATGAGTTGGGAATTAAAACACTATAATCCCAATTGGGGGAATAAACCCGGAAGAAGCTCTGCATCTTTTTATTATGTTGGTGATAAAATAAAGTATATTTATGATACTTATGATATTGGAGGTGTTAAAAACTATACAGGATACCATAAGGTTAAAGAAACCAAACAGCCTGTAATTATGGAGCCGTACTGGTCAGAGTATGAGAGTATTCCAAATGTTTTTGAGACTACCTTAGCAGTACCCATACTCACAAACGGAGAGTTTGCAGGGTTAGCCGGAATTGATATTGAACTTACCGAATTTAAAAAGCATATAGCCAACATAAGACCGTTTGGCGATGAAAATGGATATGCATTTTTTATGTCGAATGAGGGGGTTTATGTAGCACACCCACAAGAAGATTTAATTGGGCAAACATTTGCTCAAGTAAATAAGGTTGAAGATAAAGAATATAGTATTACACAAAAAATACGTAATGGTGAATCATTTGCAATTTACGCAAGCCAAACAGATACAAAAAGTGATTTAATAGTTGCTTTTACATCATTAACTATTGGTAAAACAAATACTCCTTGGTCAATAGGAATACTTGTTAATCTTGACCATGTTATGGTTGAATCAAAAAAACTAATAAATAATGCAATAATTGCAGGTATTATAGGACTGATATTGTCGCTTGTGGTAGTATTTTTTATATCGGGTAAAGTTTTCAAATCATTGCAAAAAGGCATTGTATTTGCCGAAAAAATTAGCAGTGGCGATTTGTCGGCAAAATTAGATATTAACTCAGATGATGAGATTGGAAGGCTTGCCGGCAGTTTAAAAACAATGGCAGAAATAATTAAAACTATTATAGCCGATATAAAAAACAGTGCAAATGAAATTAGTCAATTTGGCATTGCATTAAATGAGAATGCCCAAGAATTAAATGCCGGAGCCGAAAAACAAAAAACTTCAGCATTAAATGTAAGTGAATCCATTGGTGAAATGGCTAATATTATTCAGCAATCATCCGATAATGCCTCAGAGACAGAACATATATCAAAAAAAGCATCAGACGAGCTTGCCATAGGCAATAATGCTGCTTTAGATTCAAATAATGCCATGAAAGAGATTGCCGATAAAATAACAATTATTAATGACATTGCCTTTCAAACAAATATACTGGCTTTAAATGCTGCCGTTGAAGCTGCCCGTGCAGGAGAGCACGGCAAAGGCTTTGCAGTAGTAGCTGCCGAAGTAAGAAAATTAGCTGAAAGGAGCAAAGTGGCAGCAGAACAAATTGACAGCTTGTCAAAACGCGGTGTAGAGATATCTTCGCAAACAGGCAAAATGATATCTAATTTGCTACCTGATATGCAAAAAACAGCCGATTTGGTACTTGAAATATCATCGTTAAGTAATGAGCAAAAAGTTAATGTTACTCAAATTAAAACAGCAATTGAAGAGCTGAAATCCATTTCTGAAAACAATTCAGATTACGCCCAAGAGCTTAATGAAAAATCAGATAGTTTTAATGAACTTTCATCCAGACTTATTAAAATAACTGACTTTTTTAAAATTTAAAAACCCATTTGTAACAAAATAAAATAGCATTCGTCTTTGTTTTAATAATTAGTAAATAATAATAAAAAATTCGTATGTTATGAAAACCATTAAAATTTTTGCAGCCCTTTTGGTTATAAGTATAACCACAACATTTACAATAGCACAAGAAAAAACTGAAGTACGCAACGTAATCGGATTTTCAGAAATTGATGTAAACGAAGGCATTAAAGTTGAGCTTACTTATGGCAACAAGGAATTTGTTGAAGTTACTGCCGATGAAGATTATATAGATAGGGTAATTACCGAGGTAAAAGGTAATGAACTTAATATTTACATGAAAGGCAACAATTGGAACGGCTGGAACAAAAAAGTTTTAGTAAAAGTTACGGCAACCAAGTTAGAATCAATTGATGCAAGTAGTGGTTCATCTGTAGTATCGCAAAACCTTATTGAAAGTACCGATTTGGAAATGTCGGTAAGCTCAGGTGCAACTATCAAAATTGCTTTTAAAGCACCAAAAGCCTCATGCCATACTAGCAGCGGGGCCAATGCTAAATTAAAAGGTGTGGCCAAGTTTTTTAACACTAAAGCAAGTAGCGGTTCCAGTATAAATGCCGATGAGGTTAAGGCTGTTATAGTAAATGCTGATGTGTCAAGCGGGGCAAGTATTAGCGTTTATGCCAACGATGAGCTAAATGCCGAAGCCAGTTCTGGTGGCTCAATAAAATATTATGGCAAACCAAAAATGGTTGATATCGAAAAATCATCAGGCGGAAGCGTACGAAAAAAGTAAAGGTTTTTATTATTGCGCATAAAGCCCTGCCCGACTAATCGTTCAGGTTTACCTTAAGGCGGGCTTAAACTTGACATTTTTTGACTAAGCACTCAAAAATATGGAGTTTTTTTGCTGACACCATATGTATGAGTAGTGCTAAATTCGTGTAAACCTGTTGCTAATTTATGGTAGTTACTAAATTGTTGTATTGTATCTAATTAAAATTATTTACTTTTGAATGGTAAAAAAAGTAAGTATGATACAAAAATACGCCATAATAGTTGCCGGCGGAAGCGGTAAACGTATGGATAGTAATATACCCAAACAGTTTATTGAGGTTGCAGGTAAACCCATATTGATGCATACCATTGAACGGTTTTTTGAAGCCGACCCTTTAATGCAATTTATTGTTGTACTACCCGAAAACCAACATGTATATTGGAACGAGCTATTGCATAAATACAATTTTACCATAAAACATAAACTGGCTAAAGGTGGTGCTGAACGTTTTTACTCGGTACTTAACGGATTACAATTAGTACCACCCAATTCATTGGTAGCAGTTCACGATGGAGTAAGACCTTTAGTGTTAATAAAAACTATTAATAACTGCTTTGATATGGCCAACAAAAAAGGGGCTGCCATTCCTGTTGTTGCAGCAACCGAATCTATCCGCAAAGTTGTAAACGATAAAAGTAAAGCCGTAAACCGAAACCATTATTTTATGGTGCAAACCCCTCAGGTTTTTCAATCAGGGGTACTTATTAATGCCTATAAGCAGACATATAACAGCTGTTTTACTGACGATGCCAGCGTAGTTGAAAAGGCAGGATACCCTGTTTATTTGGTAAAAGGCAATGCCGAAAATATTAAAATTAGCCGACATATTGATTTAATAATAGCCAATACATACTTTAAAAAGTGATAAAAATTGATTGAAAAAGCCGATATTTTAAAATGATACCATTTTATGAGGATAGCACCCTGATTCATCAGGGTGATTGTATAGTATTTTTAAGAAACCTCCAATCCCCAAACGCATTGCGTTTTGGGGATTGGAGGGGTTTTTATTATTAGTTTTTTTCACCCAGATAAATCTGGGTGTTAATCTTATTATCATTATAAATGGTCTCATTTAAAATCCGCCTCAATCAGTTGTTCTGATATTAATAACCTCATGGCAAATTAACGATAAAACAATTTAGCAATTTAACCATTTGACAATAAAACAATAAACTATTTAGTACAGTTCCACATCATAATCCATACGGGCTTGAATTCCCTGCATATTTTGTAATGTTTTTACTTTTTGATAGAAATAGAAGTTTTCTCCCAGTTCGTTTTTAAGCATTTTAAGTTTTACATTGCCTGTAAGTTGCTTAATTATCTCTTCAAACGGGTCGAGTTGTTTTGGATAATCAACAGTTTTATACTCTTCTAATCCTGCCTTTTCGGCTGCAATTTCAATGGCACGCTGTAATCCGCCTAGTTCATCAATTAAGCCAATCTCTTTTGCGTTTGCACCACTCCACACACGACCTTGCCCTATTTTATCAATTTCTTCGGGTGTTGTTCCTCGTCCTTCTGCCACATGGCTTATAAAAGTTTCATAAACTTCATTAACACCAGTTTGGATAATCTCTTTTTCATCTTCTCTCATTTTGCGTGTAAGGTCGGGCATGTCGGCAAATTTATTGGTTTGTACGCCATCAAAAGTAACTCCCAGTTTTTTATTCATTAGTTCTTGAGTATTGAATAGTAGCCCGAATACGCCAATTGAGCCTGTTAAGGTTGTTGGACCGGCTACAATTACATCGGCTGGGCATGCAATATAATAACCGCCCGATGCTGCTAAATCGCCCATTGACACAATAAATGGTTTTGCCTGTTGTGCCAAAACTACTTCGCGCCATATTACATCAGATGCCAATACGGTGCCACCGGGTGAGTTTACCCGAAAAACTATGGCTTTAATTGTGCTATCGCGACGGGCTTTTTTAATAGCTTTTGAGATTGTTTCGGAACCTATGGTTTCATTATTGCTTTTGCCCGATTTAATTCCGCCAAATGCATAAATAATTGCAATTTTCTTGCGTTTGTCTCTTTTTTTGTCTTTTTTCAGCTTAACATTTGTGTATTTGCCTAATTTTACCGATTCAAGTTTTTCTGCACTCTTGGCTTCGGTAAGTTCTACAAGCTCGTCAATAACCTCATCGCGGTATTTTGCTGCATCAATAATATTGTACTCTACAGCATCTTTCATATTTCTTATTGCAAAATCATCAGCTATTTTATTAAATTCTTCAGGGGTCATTTCTCTCTCTTTGGCAATATTTGCAGCCATATGATTCCAAATTGATTGAACATATGTAAGGGTCTGTTCTTTATTGGCTTCGCTCATTTTGGTAAGCATAAATGGTTCAATGGCACTTTTGAATTTTCCGTACCTAAAAATTACAGGTTCAATGCCAATTTTTTGCAATGTTCCTTTAAAAAAAGCTATTTTAGCACGCAGACCTTTTATTACCAATGTCCCAACAGGGTTCATATAAATTTTGTCAGATACCGAAGCTAAATAGTAAGTTTTTTGCGACATTGTTTCGGAATAAGTGTATATAAACTTGCCACTTTCTTTAAAATCCAGCAGGGCATTCCTAATCTCCTCAATGGTGGCAATTCCTGTTGGCACTGTGCTTAGCTCCATAAAAATACCTTTTATATTTTCATCTTTTTTTGCTTTTTTTAAGTTCTCCAAAATATTGTTTAAACCTAACTGCGTTTCAGTTTCAAACGACGCAAAGTCAAAATTTTCAAACGGGTTATTGCTTGCCCTGTCAACAATTGTTTTGTTTAACTTTAAATAAAGAATTGTGTTTTGTTTAAGTTTTACCTCTTTACCATCTGATGCGGCAGCTATAATGCCCACAATACCAAAAAAGATTAATGTACTTACAATTGAGTACAGCATTATACCCACAACAGTTGCCAGGGTATATTTTAAAAAGTTTTTCATAATAAGTTTTGTTTTTGGTTATAAAAATAATTATCAATGTATTTAAGCTTTTGACGCTTTTTTCTAATTAAGGTTACATTTCAGTTTTTTTGATACCTAATAGCATGTGATTATTAATCTGTTAACTTTATTGAGCCAGTTATCTTAGTATTGATAACTAAATTTTTATTGTTAATTTGAGATATTACTAATTAGGAGAGTAGTTTTTACCTACGGAATTGATAAATATTGGAATACTCAAGGCCGACATAAACCCCTACACATCCTTTTTGTATTTTTTCGGTTATTTCAATATAAACTTTTATTGAAATTAATTGGGTTTTATTTGGTGTGGCATGCCAAAATGGGAACTCAGCAGTTTTACTATTAAAAACCATTTCTTTTGTAGTGGTAGTAGTTCTTGTCCAAGATGTGTCCATTACTGCTTTTTTACCTATAGGTATTCTTTTCCCTTCTATATTATATAGATAAAACCCGTTAGGGTCTTTTTTATAAACAGTAATGGTTTTTGGTTGAATGTCTTTTACTATACGATTAAATTTTTTGCGAGGCACAATTACCTCATAATCTATTTTTCCAAGTTTTTGCTCGCCAACCACAAAAATCCTATAATTTTGTTTTGAGTATAAAACAAGTTTTAGGGTGGTAGTATCGCCATTTGCCATTTCAGCAAATAGTGATTGACCTCTATAATCAAAATCAAGCCGCATCTCTTTTGGAGCAAGTTTCTTTTTTGAACATTTTTGGGCATTGGCATTTAGCACTAAAAATAATAACACAATAATTAAAATGATTTTTGAGAGTGAGATATGTATGTTATTATTATTTGTCATTTAAAAAATGATAATTAATTTATATACGTATTCCTGAGTGATATAACCTCGTTTGATATATTTGCAAACTGGGTTTTTGTAATTATTGTATTTTCGTCGTTAAAATACAATTCGTCAAAAACTTCTTGCAATTGTTCTAAATCTTGAATTATACTGGATAAATCTTTTGAATTTTGATTATTCTGTAAATATTCCAACAAATTTTCTAATAAAATCTGTTGATCTGCTATTCGCTCAGTAATTGGGCTATTTGTATTTGCATTATTTACCGATTCAATAGCCAAATATAAACCTTCAATCCAGCCTCCTACCAGCATCAAGCACATAATATCGGTTTGGCCTTGTTCCTCCATAAACATATTGGCTTTATAGTATGAATCAGCCGAAATCTCCATAAGTGAATCAATGCTGTTTAGGTTTTTATCTATTCGGGTTGCCATTTTTTTACCAAATCCTTCATGTAAGCCCAAATTATCAGCTAATTGTTTAACTGTTTTAAAATAGATAATGGTTTGCTGAAAATCGCCAAAAACAGAGCAGTACGCCAAATCGGCTGAGTAAATCCCAAAATTTATTGCTTTTTCTTTTTTTGATATATAGTTAATGCATTTATTAGTCTTATGGGTCTTGTAATTTAGATAAGGTGCATCTGCTTTTTTTAGGAAAATAAACATCTCCATTGGAGATGGAATTCTATAATTTACGCCTGTTCGTTCTATTTCAATAAAATTTTCATATAATACCTGATTTTCTATGGTATCAGATTTGCTTTTGTTAGTTTGGCATGATTGAAGTATTAATAAAATAGAATAAGTTAAGGTAAATAGTATTGTTAGCTTGACAGTTTGTTTCATCTGTTTATTAATTTTACATTTTGCAAATTTACATATCTTTTTTGTTAAAAAAGGATTCCATTAGTATATCAATAAAATTATTCTTTTTCATAATATTTTAAAAGTTCAAATATTTCACCGTCAAAAACCCCATACGAGAAGTGTACAAGCCAATCGCCAAGGTTTATATAGTGGCTGTTTGGGCCAATTTCTTTATTAACCATTAAATGCCTATGCCCAAATATAAGGTAATTATATGGTTTTGTTTTTATTAAACCCTTTGCGTACCTGTATAGTATCTCTTTATTCTCGCCATTAAAAGTTGACGGCTCATAACCTTGTGATTGGCGGCTCGAATTTGAGTGGTAATGTGCCAAACTAATTCCAAAATTGGGGTGCAGCCTGCTAAAAAGCCATTGCATTGTTTTATTGGTAAAAACCTTTTTTAATAGTTTATAGCTTTTATCGCCTTTTCCCAATCCATCACCATGGGCTATATAAAACGTTTTACCCCAAAATTCTTTCTCAATGGGGTTGCGGTGTAGTATTACACCCAGTTCGGTTGGCAGGTAATCGGTTACCCAAATATCGTGGTTGCCGGTAAAAAAGTGTACAGGAATGCCTGAATCGGTAATCTCTGCAATTTTCCCCAATGTACGAACAAATCCTCGTGGCACTACTTTTTTATATTCATACCAAAAGTCGAATATATCACCTACCAGATATATTTCGGCAGCATCGATTTTAATTTCATCAAGCCATTTCACAAAAAGATGTTCGCGCCAACGCGCCTGCTCAATATTGGGGTGGCCTAAATGAACATCAGATGCGAAGTATATTTTTTTATTCTGCATTTTGTGTAGTTGGTATCTGTTTTGGGGCAAATAACTCGTTAAGTGTTGTTTGCAAAGCATTGCCAAAAATATTTTCTGCTATTATTATGCCATCGGGGTTAATCAGGTAGTTGGCAGGTATGGCTTTAACATGGTATGTTTTTGCTGTTTTGCTGTTCATATAATTAAGTTCGCTTACCTGATATTTCCAATAAAGTTTGTCTTCGCGTATAGTGTTTTTCCAGTCGGTTTTATTGCGCTCAATGGCAACCTGAAAAATTTCGAAACCTTTGCGTTTATAGGCTCGGTAAATATTTCTCAAATTTGGGTTCTCTTTACGGCACGGGCGACACCACGATCCCCAAAAATCGACAAGTACATATTTTCCTTTTAACGATGATAGCATTAGAGTATCGCCATAAATATTAGGGAGTGATATTGGGGGTGCTTTTTCACCAATAAGCGATTTGTAATTATGGCTTGTGTTTTTTCTTAACTTTCGTTTGCCTTGAGCCACGTATCCACTCATCATTTTTACAATGTCAATAGTATCAAATCGGTTATATAGAGCAATGTCAACCATTTCAAAGTACTCCAAATCGTTTTGTATTGTAAAAAGGTATTTATTGGGCTCAATTTTTTGGCTAAGAGCAATGTAGCTGGCAAATGTGCCCGGGTTATTTTTTATATAGTTTTCAAGGTATTTTCTTTCGGTATTAAAAACTGAATCGCCAATAAATGTCAGTCTTTTTACTATGGAGTCTAATGCAGGGTGCATTTGATTTTTTATATAAAACTTGTTTAATGTATCAATGGTTTGAACCGTTTTATGGTGTATTTTTATTATTTGGCTAACTTGTTCCGATTCGGTTGAACCGGTTATTTTATGCGATTTTATTAGGTTATAAATACTTGCTGTAAATGTAATTGTTTCGTTGGGCAGAGGTGTTATGCGTATATAATCGGAATTTTTAAAGAAAAAAATATAATCGCCGGGCTGGTTGGTCGTTTTTTCAAAGGCAAATTTGCCTCCCATGTCAAGTTCTATACTATCGGGAGTTAGCCCGGGCTTTGTCATGTCAATAAATTTTATGTATTTGCCCGCAGCACCTTTTACATTACCGTTAATTGTATATTTTATCTCATCGGGTTTGCATCCCCATAAAACAGCAAGTATTAGTATGTATTTTAATAATAGTTTTATCATGCTTTTAAGCTTTAACAATTTTGATGTTTACAAACTTACATGATTTTAGTTAATCACAAAAACAAAATCAATTCCCTTTGCTCAAGCGGTATTTATTCCTTTTTGCTTTATAGCCTGTATAATTCATGAAAATTAACAAATTACACTTAATACTTTGTATAAATGTGAGATACAACAAAAACTATTACAATAATAAATTTGTAAATTTTCACTAAAGTACATTTATTTTGGTGCATCTATTTCGCCCGCCTTAAGGTAAACCTGAATGACTAAGTCGGGCAGGTTGCACTACCTTTGAAGTATATAACTACATCGGCAGGTAGCGACGTCTTATATCTACACCAAACTAAACGTATGAATTAATCAGGATAGGTGTATTTGTTCATATTTTTATATTTTTGCATCTTAATACTATTTTTTTGAGAATTTGGGACGACATATCGAATTTTAAAGCAAAAAACCCTGTGATAACAATAGGGTCGTTTGATGGTGTGCATTTGGGACATCAACAGGTTTTAAGCCAGCTTAATACTATTGCCGCAAAGGTAAATGGCGAAAGTGTTGTTTTTACTTTTACCCCGCATCCTGTAAAAGTGCTTACGCCCGAAAAGGAGTTTGTTTTATTGACCACTATTGGCGAGAAAATTGAGCTTTTTAAAAAGGCAAAAGTGCAGCATCTGATTTTATTTCCGTTTACAAAGGATTTTTCGCAGTTGGCTTATGCCGATTTTGTAAAAGACATTCTTGTTAGCAGGCTTAAAATGAACACTTTGTTAACAGGGTATGACAATACGCTTGGGCGTAATAAGGAGGGTGGATTTGATAATTTGGAAAAGTTGTCAAATGAGTTGGGCTTTAATGTTGCGCGGCAGGATGAAGTAAGGTTTGATGAAAACCGGCTGAGCTCCACTAATATTAGGAAATTGCTTTCGGAAGGGAAACTATTGCAGGCATCAAGGCTTTTGGGATATTCATATATGCTGTCGGGTACGGTAATGCATGGGAAACAAATTGGTAATAAGCTAGGCTTTCCGACTGCAAATATGTTGCCACCCGATAATAAGTTTGTGCCGGGCAATGGGGTATATGCAATTTTGGTGCATTATAAAGGCAATGTTTACAAAGGGATGATGAATATTGGGGTGCGCCCAACTATTGAAGATTATGCCAACAAACCTGTTATTGAGGCTCATTTGTTTGGGTTTAATGAAAACCTATATGGTAAGTTCATTAAAATTGATGTTATAAGAAAACTGCGCAACGAGCATAAGTTTGACTCTGTTGATGCTTTGCGTGCTCAACTTAAAAAAGATAAACAATTTGCTTTGGAAACTTTGGATAAGGAGTTTGGTATTTT
>CBDUWQ010000091.1:0-14557 GCA_965370965.1 uncultured Bacteroidales bacterium | reverse complement strand
TAAAGTTACAAATTACCCCCCCCCCCCCCCCCTGTTTAGAATGATTATAAATTACATAAAAAATGAAAAGAGCGTGTGGCAATACTGTACAGGCTTATATTTGTAAGTGCAAAACCAAATTAAGCGCTTATAATAGGTTGAGCAATTTTTTATTGTTTAATTTTAAAAATTTAATTGTTATGAAAAAGAAAGTTTTTAATCAAAAATTGAGTCTGAACAAGGAGACTATAGCTGAATTAAATAAGGATGAGTTGATGAATGTTAAGGGTGGTTTGGATACTAAGTATGCATATGATTATGCCGAAAGTGTTGCTTGGTACGTTGGATCAAGAAATACTTGTCCGGGTAATAGTACTTGTGAATAAATTTTATTATTAAAAGAGGGTAATATCCCTCTTTTTTATTTTTTATTATGTGGAATAAATATTTTGTTTCAATTGTTTTTTGTTTGCTAATAATTAATTCTGTAGCGCAAAAATCCAACAGGGTTGTAGTAGGTACAATTAAAAACAAAAATGGGGAAGCAATTGAAAATGCTCATATTTATGGTAATAGAGGAAGGCAAGGTGTAATCTCAAATTATGATGGGTTTTTTCAGATTAAAGTACCCAATACTACCGATACACTTTTGATAAAGCATGTTTCGTATAAGGAACAAATGATACGAATTGTTGATACTAATGTGCAAAGAAATTCAATTTATTTTGAAATAGTTCTTGAAATAAACCTCAATTACTTACAATCTATTGATATTGTTGAAAGTAAACGTTGGTTAGTGTTAAATTCTAATCAAGTTTGGATATATGATTATGAGTTAGTTGGTAATGATGAGATATTGTTATTGTTGAAAGATACGGTTAAGTTTGAATTGCACTATTTAAATGTTGCTAATAATACTGTTTGTAAAATAGCAATAAAAAATAATAGTTTTTGTAAGTTATTTAAAGATGGATTGGGAAATACAAATATTGCATTAAATGATTCTATTTATCAGATATTTTTATGCAATAAACTAATATCATTTTATAAAGGGGTAAGTAAGAAGGAATATAGAGATATAATATTACCAATTGTTGCTAAAACTGAAAGTATTTTTGTGATGAAAGAATTAAGTTTGAATAATCAAAAGCTTGTTTATTATAGTATTTATAGAAATACGCAAAAAAAAGCTTTGATTGCTGAGATATTTTGTCAGGAAAAATACAAAAACTCATTAGAGGTAAAAAAACAGCAGATGAGTTATTTTGGTATAAACCATATGGGAGAACTTACTATTGAAGAATTGCACATACGGAGGCTTTATTTTCAATGGGGGCAATACTTTGAAAACATTGCAACACAACCTTTTTACAGTCCGATAATTCAATTTGGAGAATGTGTTTGTGTATTTGATTTAATAAATAATAAGATGTCATTTTTTAATTCAAAAGGGAAACAGATTAGAGAGAAGGATTTTACCTTTTCTTTAAATAAAAAAGTTTATTTAATTCAAGTTGATAAAGTAGCAGGTAAATTTTATTCATTATGGAAGAAACATGGAATAGTACATGTAGATAATATTAACATGCAGACAGGAGAGGTGGCAAAAACTTATCGTTTAGCTAATTATCTGAATCCTGAAAAAGTACAGTTTCGTAATGGGTATATTTATTTTTTATATAGCGATTATAACTTTAATAAAAAACTGTTTAAAATGCCAATGTCCCAATTGCCAAACCAATAAAGTAGTTAAATGTGATACTTTATTGAATATATTGTAAAAATAGTATAGCGACCTAAAGGTCTATTTAAAGAAAACCTCGAAAACTTCAAAATAATTATGTTTTTACTATAAATTCACATAAGTTACTGATAACCAATGTTGATTTTTCTTTTTTTACATTTTACAAATCATAGATAATCATAGTGTTGGAAAATTATGATTTTTTTATTTTGTACCAACAATATAAATAAGTGTTAATTGTAATTAAAAATAATAAATTAAGTCCCTTGCCTGATAAGGGATGTGGTTATTTAACAAAAAACGAAATAACGTGAATTTTATTTACGTTTATGAAAAGTTAAAACATAATGAATAACTATGGAATGCATGAAAATAAAATAGAAAATAACATTAACAAAATTGGATTACTTGGGGGTAATTTAGGAAGTCTTTTGTGTAACTATTATATAAAGGAAGAATCGGAAGAATATATTACTAAGCAATTAGAGATTTGTTTAGATATAATACCCGATAAGCAAACTGCATTAAGCTTTTGCAATGGTTTGGCAGGTGTTAGTTGGTTGTTTAATTTTTTTAATAAAAAAGATATTATTGATGTTGATATGGATAACATGTTTGGTAAAACTGATGAGTATCTACATAAATATATGATTCAGCAGGTTAAAACGGGTAATTTTGATTTTTTACATGGTGCTGTGGGTATTGGCATTTATTTTATTGATAGGTTGGCCAATAAAAAAATTGAAGGATATATTTTTGACCTTATTGATGGTTTATTTGCAATCTCAATTCAGGAAAAAGACGGAAGCTTTAAAATTATATCAGTTGTAAATCATGAAACAGGTGAGAAAGGTTATAATTTATCTCTATCTCATGGATTTTCAAGCATAATTGTTTTTTTATCTAAGGCTATTGACCAAAATATAAATATTGAGAAATCAAATGTACTATTAAATGGCAGTGTTAAATATTTATTGAAAAACAAATTGTCAACTACTAATAATTTTCATTCCGTTTTTCCAAGTGTTATTGCTGATGGAATTCCTTTAAATTCATCAAGATTGGCTTGGTGCTATGGTGATTTGGGCATTGGCATAGCCCTTTACCAAGCTGGTGTCATTACTAAAAAGATAGAGTGGGAAGAGTTTGCCCTTGATGTTTTATATAAATGTACAAAAAGGCGTAATTTAAAACAAAACAGTGTGGTTGATGCCGGTTTATGCCATGGTACAGCAGGTATTGGGCAAATATTCCACAGGATGTACCGTAATACCGATGATGCAGTATTTAAGGATGCAGCTCAATATTGGTTTGATAAAACAAGGAAATTTGAGAAATCGGAACAAGGTTATAAAGCTTGGCAAGGCAAGCTAGGGTGGGTTAATGAAACAAACCTGTTAGAAGGTGCTACCGGTATTAAACTTGCATTACATTGTTGGGAAAATAACATTGACCCCGATTGGGACAGTTGCTTGTTGTTGTCATAATTGTGTTTAGTAGGATTGCTTAAAATTAAATATATTTTTAAAGAGAACCTCTTGCTTTTTGCAATTTTTTAAGCAAAAATTAAGATGTATATTAATTATAGCAACAAGGTTAAACTCATAAATTGTAATCTTTAATAATTATATGTATATGACAATGTGACTAATACCTAAATTGAGCGATTCTAAATCTTGAAAATCATCAATCATTTGATTTAAAACATAATACAAAAATTATTAAATACCAACAAGGTGTTCTCAAATTTTATGTATATATTTTAATTTCAAAGCATTGGCAATTTTCTGCGTTCACAATCGCTCAGTTTAGGTAATAATTAAAAATTTAGAAAAACAATTAAGCAATGTAACAATTGATTCATATTGTATCTAAATCAATTATATATTATAATTTATATTTCCAATTAGTTATATGAGTATTCCATACATTCCCTTCTCAAAAGCTGTTATTCGCATACCCAATTTCCCTGTTAAAAAGTTTAAGCAGCTTATATTAAATACTGAATCGTTAAAATTATTTTGTCAACAAAAAAACTTTCAAGAGGCTTTGTATATTGCCAGCCCCGAGTTGCATACCCAAATGGTTAAATGGTTAAACGGCTTGGTTAAACAAGGCAAAGAGCAGGATAAGTTAAAGCAGTCGTTGTATCGCTATATTGCACGAATGAGCACCCGTAGTACCCCTTTTGGACTATTTGCAGGGTTAGTAACCGTTAATCTAAATGGAACTAACAACAAAAAGGCTTTAAGCAATACCTCAGCCAATAACCATAGAGTTACCCGTATTGATATGAATTACGCCTGTGCATTGGGGCAATATTTTTCAACACATACTGATATTAAGAGTCAATTAAAGTTTTATGCCAATAATAGCATTTATCAAGTAGGGCAAAAACTGAGATATGTTGAATATACCTATGGTAAAAAAAGCCGTAGGATGCACCGTATCACAGCAATTGATAACAGCCCTTATGTTAATAGAATTTTAAAGCATGCCAAAAATGGTGGTTTAATTAAAGAGTTGGCTTCAACAATTGTTGAACAAGGCATTACTTTTAATGAAGCTTTAGGGTTTGTTAATGAGCTTATTAGTGATCAAATTTTGGTAAGTGAGCTGGAACCGTCTATTACAGAGCCTGATTATTGGGGTTTTTTGAGAAAAAAGTTGGATAAGTTAGATAGTTGTAGCACAATTGTTAAAAATTTAAAACAAGTTGAAAATATTTTATCCGATTTAGATAAAAAACCGACAGGTGTAAAAGTTGATGACTATTACGGTAAAGTAAAAGCCATAATTGATAAATTTAAGGTAAGCTATGATGGCAAATATCTTTTTCAGACTGATATGCTTATTTACAATATACATGGCAACTATAATATTGAAATAGCAAACAGGGTATTGGATGGTATGGATATACTTAATAGACTGTCGATGCCTTTGCAAGCATCAAACATTACAAAATTTACTGAGGAGTTTAATAAAAGGTATGAGGAGCGTGAGGTGTCGCTTTTAAGTGTGCTCGATCCTGAAACTGGATTAGGATATCCGGTTAATAGCGGTTTGGAAGCCGATATGTCGCCACTTATTGATGATTTAGCATTACCAGGTAAGGAACAAGGTAATTCGCAAATTAATTGGAATAGGGTACAAGCTTTTTTATTGAAAAAGTATCAACAATCTCTTAAAAATAAAGATTTTTCAATAGAGTTATCTCATAAAGAATTAAAGGGTTTTGATATGAGATATGATGATTTACCTTCAACTATTTCGGCAATGGTTCAATTATTACCTGCCGAAAAGAAAGGTAAGGAAGATAGGATACTTTTTAGCTCGGTAGGTGGCAATAGTGCTTTGTGTTTAATAGGCAGGTTTTGCCATACCAATAAGGAGCTTAATGCATATGCCAATAATATTGCCGATAAAGAAAAGGAGTTGGCAGGTAAAGCCATAGTTGCCGAAATAGTGCATTTGCCTGAGGCACGTACAGGCAATATATTAATGCATCCAAAATTTTATGAATATGAAATCCCCTATTTGGCGCAGCCGTCGGTAAATAAAGACCATGCAATTGAACTATCAGATTTAATGATTTCGGTAAGGCAAAACAGAGTTTTATTAAGATCGAAAAGATTAAACAAGCAGATAATTCCTCGTTTGAGCAATGCTCATAACTATTCGTTTAATGCGCTGCCTGTTTACCAGTTTTTGTGCGATATGCAGTTGCAAGGCAAGCGCGAGAGTATTAGCTTTAATTGGGGCGCATTTGCAAATGAGTATTCGTTTTTACCAAGGGTAACATTTAAGAACTTGATTTTTTCGTTGGCCACATGGAACATAAAAATAAAAGATATTGAGCATTTATTAAAGATAAAACAAGATAAAGAACTGTTAAAAGGAGTGGATAATTGGTGTGTTGAAAATCGAATTCCCCAATGGGTTACACTTGCCGATGGAGATAATGAATTGGCAATTGACATGAAATCGGTTTTAAGCATTAAAACATTATTAGACCTTGTGAAAAATAGAGGCGCTTTTAAGCTTCAGGAATTTTTGCATAATCATTCATTTGGACCAGTGAAAGATACAAAAGGAAATGTATTTGCCAATCAATTGATTATATCATTTTATAAACAAGTTAAGCTCGAAACATCAGTTAACGAATAGTAAATCATATGATAAAACGAATATATATTCCAGGCGATGAGTGGCTTTATTATAAAATATATTGTGGTTCAAAAACTGCCGACGAAATATTGACAGATGTTATTTTGCCTGCCACTATACACCTTAACAAAAATGGAATTATTGATGGATGGTTCTTTATTCGCTATTCTGACCCTGACCTGCATTTGAGGGTTCGTTTTCATTTTAATGATATTTTGGCAATAGTAGAAATAATGAATATAATAAACCATTATATTAAGCCATTTATTGAGTATGATAAGGTTTGGAAGGTAATGTGTGATACTTACCAGAGGGAGATAGAGAGGTATCATATAAAAGCAATTGAGTTAGGGGAGCAATTATTTTGTGCCGACAGTCAAATGATAATAAACTTTTTGGATATTATTGATGGTGATGAAGGAGAAAAAATTAGGTGGATGTTCTCATTTATAAGCATTGATAACCTTTTAACCAATTTTGGTTTTATGCAAGAGAAGAAGCTGAAATTAATGGAAAAGATTAAAAATGGTTTTGCGCAGGAATTTGGGATGAACAAATATTTAAAATTGCAATTAGATAAAAAGTTTAGGCAGCACAGGTCTGATATTGAAGATATAATGAGTATTAAAAAGGAAAATGCCGGAGAACTGTTGCCTTTATTGCAATTATTGGAAGATAGAGCAAAAACAAACAAACAATTGGCAGATAAATTAAAGCAGTTATCTACTATTGAGCCTACTGTGAGTATAGACGAATTATTACCAAGTTATATTCATATGTTAATGAATAGGCTATTTCGTTCAAAACAAAGAATACATGAAATGGTGGTTTATGATTTTTTATGGCGTTATTATAAATCAGAAATAGCTAAAGCCAAGTATTTCAAACAAAACAATAACAAATTAGCACACACTAAAATTTCCTAATAATTACTATATTTACATAACAAGCAATATTTTAATATGATTACATTTATGAATAGGATACATTTAAGACAAATATTTCAAAGATTTAAAAGAAATCGAAAATCGAGTATACTACAGATAGTGAGCTTAGTTATTGGATTTTCTTCGATCTCCTTACTTTTAAGTTATGTTCAGCAAGAGCTTTCATATGATAATTTCAATAAAAAAAATGAAAACATCTTTCGACTTGTAGGAATGGATAGTCAATCAGGAGAGCTATCTGCAAAGCACCCTTTGATACTTTTAACTCAGATTAAAGAAAACATACCTAGTATTACTGTAGGAGCCCGATTGATGAATTGGGAAGAAGCTTTTATAAATATAGATGAAAATACCTATTTGGAAAATGCTTTTTTTCTTACAGATAAAGAACTTTTTGACATTATTAGTATTAAGTTATTAATTGGAAACAAAGAAGAAATATTAAAACCCAATACCGTTTTAATAAGTAAGTCGTGTTCAAAAAAATATTTTGGAAACAAAAATCCGCTTGGAAAACAAATATTAATAGATGATTTTTTTAGTGTAACTGTTGGAGGAGTTTTTGAAGACCTTCCTTACAATTCTCATTTGCAATTCAATATGTTGGGTTCAATAAATGACCTTAAACAGATTAATTCGGATTACTTATCTAGTTGGGAAATATCAATCTCATCTATTTATATAAAAACTTTGGGAGATGTAAATGAAATTAATTATAAGATTAATGAAATTTTAGAATATCACTTTAATGTTGAGGGTAGATATAATATTTTTTTGCAACCTTTTAAAAAGATTTATCTAAATTCAGAATCAATAACAAGGGATTTTATCGTTAAGGGTAGTAAAAAAAACCTTTATATATTAACTTCTGTTGCACTATTCATCTTGTTAATTACAGCTTTAAATTATGTTATACTCTCCATATCTTCTCTTTCTAGTAGAAACAAAGAGTTTAGTGTAAAAAAACTACTTGGTGTAAATGCAAATCAATTTAGGTGGCTACTACAGCTAGAAACATTTTTGTTTTGTATTATATCATTTTGTATATCATTAATTATTATTTTAATAGTCAATCTTTCTTTACCTGAATTGTTCAGTTTTGCTATAAAACCACATTATATTGTTTACACTCTTTTTTTATTTGTGGTAACTGTGAGTATATTTTCAGTAATTCTTCCATCTAAAATAATTGAAAGATTAAACCTTGCAGAACTCCTTAAAGGGGAAAATAGAAGCAGTATTTTTCCTATCAAATTGGGTGACGGCCTTGTTGGTATTCAACTAATTGTTTCAACTGTTATTATTATTGTAACAATTATATTATATTTTCAGTTTCTTCATCTTAAATTGATAGATAAAGGCTTAAATCCAAACAATATATTGGTCATAAATAACTATTCCAGTGGCAATCGATACAATGGATTTGTAAATCTTCTAAATTCAAATCCAAATATTCTATGTGTTTCAGCCGCATTGTATGTTCCACCTCATTTACCAAGAATTTATCTTAAGTTTTACAAAGATAAAAATCTTACAATGTCAGAAACTCTTGCCGTAGCAAAAATAAATAAAGATTTTTTCAAAGCTATTGGAGCTAAAATAATACAAGGACGTGATTTTGATAGTGAAAGTCGGAAAAATGAAAATCAAAATATTATTATAAATAGAACAACTGCAAATTTTTTGAATCTAGATAAACCAATTGGCAAATCACTTATTACTTATGACTTAAAAGAGTTAATTATCATAGGAGTTATTGAAGACATAAATTACAATACCTTTTTTAGTAAAACTGATCCTATGGTGTTTTTTCAAAATGAAGATGCTGTAACAAAAATTGTTATTAAAACAAAAAGTATTTCAGAGTCCTTGATTGGTTTTGTTAATAATAAATGGAAAGAAACATATCCTGAATTACCTTTTTCATATTACATCCTAGAAGATAGTTTTATTGATCTGTATAAAGATTTAGAAAAAGTATCTCTACTTTTAATAATTTTCACAATTATTGCAATGTCTTTATCGCTGATGGGATGTGTAGCTCTATTAACATTTATATTACATAAAAAAACTAAGGAGAATGCAATAAGGATTGTTCATGGAGCAAGATTTTGGCACATAACTAATAATTTCATTATCCATTTTTCAAAAATAATTGTAATCTCGAGTTTAATTGCATACCCTATAGCTTATTATGTTAGCAATGTTTTTTTATCAAAATATGTTTATAAAATAAGCATTAGCTTCACGCCGTTTATTGGTACTTCAACAATAATTTTTATTTTAATATCATCAATAATACTAATTAACGTTAAAACTAATTTTAGAAGAAATCCATCTGAAATATTGCGAACAGAATAAAATGATTTAAAAGACTTTTTGTTCATAAATATAAAATTCAAATTTATAGTTGTGAATAACATTATAAATACCTCTAATTTAGAATAGTGCACATATAGAAGATTGTATTTAGTATCTTGATCTATTACGCTTAGTGTTAAATAACCAACGCTTAAGTTTTTAACCTATCCTTTTAAAAAATCTTCTTAATCATTAGCTTATTATGGCTTAAAATTAACGATATTTATTCCAAAAGATATTCATTCCTACAAGTGTATTTTATTTATAAATTAATTTAAATTTATTATGGAAATTTTAAAGTTTAATTTTGGAAAAAGTAACAAAAAGAAAAAAAACGTTAGTGGAAACTTATTACCAGATACTCCAATTAAAAAACCAAAAGCAGGAACATCTGGTAAGCTTTTACAAGATCAAATAACAAAGCATAAATTAATAGCTGGTTTAACTTGTACTGATGTGGGTTGCTGTGGATAACTGAAAAGCGTATTTTATTAATAATACAGTTGCACAACTGATTGCTCTTAGATGACAGTCAGTTGTGTTTGCTTTATAGAGATTCGTATATGCAAATGTTGGCAATTTTGCGGGCTAGCGGGCAATTTTTGGTAAAAAGTACATTAAAAGGCTTATAACATTAGGAAGAGTGCTCAAAGTGGGGGGGGATTTTAATTACTTGAAAAACAAATCTTTACACATATACTGACAAGTGCTTTATTATTCTATTTACTCTAACAATAACATTAAAATAAAGAAGAAAAGGTTTCTTAGTTTTCAATTTTTAGAAATAGCTTATCTAATGGGTCATAACTGATATCAATAATTGTATCTTGTATTTTTTTATAAAATACCGTTTTCTCATTTTTAATTTCTATCAGCTCATTATAAATTCCTTTAGATGTTTCTATGTCAAATTCTAACGGCAATTCAAAATATGGCTTGTTTTGTTTAAACGTTATTTTTAGTTCAAAACTATTCTTTACTAAATTTATCTCAGAATGTATTAAAAGAGTTGGATTACCATTTTGAAAAAGCCATTGCTCTTTAAACCAATATAGATTTTGTTTAGCTTCATTTTCAATAATCTCCCAATATTCATCAAAATTTATAATGGTTTTATCCCTTTTACCCAACTCAACAATTACTTTGCTAAATTTGTCTTTCCCCATTTCGAATTCTAACATTCGATATATCCATGGTCCTTTTTGGTATGCCGACTTGTAACTTGGCATTGAATAATTAAGGTTGATCAAGGGAGAATCATATAAATCAGTTTTTTCGATATATTTTCTTTTTTGATTGCGCCAAAAGTTCTTTTCCCCATGTGATTCTAGATAACTGAATACTAGGTAATTAGTAAATCCTTCTTTAATCCAAAGATAATTACCAGCAACCCGGGGTTGAGGTGCAGAATGGCAAATTTCGTGTAGATATCCATTCCCATCACTACCTATAATTTCAGCATTTTGAGCGATTATTGAATGACCATCATTTAGCAGACCTCCTTTATAAAAATTATCTAATACAATAAAATTCATTTTAAAGTTCCCATTGTTTTTAAATTTATCGTCTATCCAGTTCAGTAATGAATCAACTTTTGAACTTATATAAGTTAATTCCTGCCTATCATTCTTTCCAAAGTAGAAGTTAATTGTTGTTTTACCTTTGTTTATTTTTGTTATTTTCCAGTTGTTTTGGGCATAAAAGCTAAGTTCATCACCCCATCTGCATTTAATACTGGATTTGATATTAATCCTATTTTCTTTACTGATGCTACCTTCGGTTTTCCCGTAATGCAATAAATTAAAGCCTTTAGGATAACTATAGGTGATATCAAAATTTGTTTCAATGTCCGAAAAAAAGCATACTCCCTGATTATCAGGGGGGGGTGAAGGAATAACAGCAAATCCCCCCATTCGAATAAAAAAACAACTATCATCTAAGCTTAAAAATTGATTATTGGTTTCGGGAGGCTTAATATTTCCCTCAAATGTAACTTCAATATTCTGGGAAGTATCAACTTTTGTTCCTATAAAATATCCAAACTTAAAGTATTTAGATTTTTTATTATTTATTTTAAAGCTTTTAATATCAAATTCCTTGGCGAGCTTTAATATCAGATATGGTGATTCTGTTTTTAGATTAATGATTCCTGAAAAGCCGATATTCCTTTCTTTAATATTAATGTCTATATTTAAGGTATACTGATTGAATTTTGGCAAAACCTCATCCATGCAACGATGTGAAATCAATAATTTACCTTTTAAATTATCAACCCAATAGATACGATATATAAAATTGAAATAAGCCTCCTCGTTTGTATTGCTGTATGTGTTCTCATTTGATGGAACGTGAAGTAATATTCTATTTTTATCGAGTTGTATAATTATTGAATTTGCAAAATCTAAATTACCTTTTTCAATTTGATATTTCCATGTCTTTATTTCCTCTTTAAAAAAATCCTTAAAAAAATACTTTTGTATTTTTTCTTCTTCAAAAGTCTTCATATCAGTCAGAAAAGCTGTAATCCATGTATTCACACTAGTGGAGTTATAAGATTTACTCATTTTATCATTTCTTGTATAACATGAAAATAGTATAAACAATAAAAAGATGATAATTAGCTTTTTTTTCATTAGTTAAGTTTGGTGACCAAATTTATAAAAGTAAAATCAGATTTATTTAATATAAAATTTCAAAGCAATTATTCCAAAGGTACGTAAAAACATTACAGTTACTAATTGAATTTTTAATTCAAAAGTAAATGGTCTAGAATTATTGTTATATTTACTCAATAAACAGCATTACAATATGATTTCATTGCTAAAATTAATAAACTGTTAAATTGCAATTGATGATGAAACAATATAACAATAGAGCAATTGCAAAAAAAACGTTTATTATGAAATTAAGAATCAATAAATCTATCTCAGTATTATTTTTTACTATTTTTTTATTTTCATCTGCACAATGCCAAATAATGCCCAAATTGTCATCAACACAAATGATGCAGGATTATAGCTATTTAATTGAGATTATTAAGAAATACAACCCCCAATTAGAAATAAGGAAACAGGTTCAAAACCGAGATATTATTGCAATTTTAAAAACGTATGAAAATAGAATTGCCAAATGTACAAATACTAAAAAATTTATAGCCCTAATTAATGAAATGCTTAATTTATGCAATGATGGGCATTTGTCGTTTGACATTGATAATAGTTTATATGATAAAGATTTAAAATTGAATTTGAAGTATGCCCGGTTAAACTGACATTAGACAATTGGTTGTGGATATACCATAGTAAGGAATATACTTTTAATAAAGAGTTTTTATTAACCAAAGACCCTTGGTTTAAAAAAGTGCTTGAAAACTAAATTATTGTTATATTTACTCTCACAAATAAATAGCACACTGGTTTATTATTATATTTATGATAAAATACAATCTTAACAAATCATAATAATCATAACAAATCAGTGTACCATTAAAACAAGTTTAATAATTTGAAATTTCCACACCACAAACAGCTCGATGCCATGGACTGCGGCCCTACTTGCCTGCGTATGGTGGCCGAGCATTACGGACGTAAATATTCACTACAAAACCTGCGCAGCAAAAGCTTTATTACCCGAGCCGGTGTTAGTATGTTGGGCATAAGCGATGCTGCCGAGGCAATTGGCTTCCGTACAATGGGGGTTAAGTCTTCGTTAAATAAACTGGCAGAGGAACATCCTGTACCTTTTATAGCACATTGGGGGCAAAACCACTTTGTGGTGGTTTATAAAATAAAAAAAGTACGAACTCACGGAGTCGCTTTGAGTGATACTGTGAGTAAAACATCATTCAAAGTTTATGTAGCCGACCCTGCCCACGGCCTAATAACCTATACAAGTGCCGAATTCAACAAAAAGTGGGCAACCACAAAGCAAGATGATGAAAATGTGGGCGTAGCTTTATTGTTAGAGCCCACACCTGCTTTTTACGAATCGGAGGGCGATGAACATAAACGTACCTCATTTGCTTTTTTGTTGCAATATTTGCGCCCTCATAAAAAGTTTTTGGTACAGTTGGCGTTGGGCATGCTGCTTGGCAGCCTTTTACAGCTTATATTTCCTTTTTTAACGCAAAGTATTGTTGATGTTGGTATAAACACCCAAAACCTAAACTTTGTGTATTTGGTGTTGGTGGCGCAAATGGTGCTGTTTATTGCCCGCATGTCAACCGATTTTATTCGTGGGTGGATACTGCTGCACATTAGCACGCGCATAAATATTTCGCTTATATCCGATTTTTTGATAAAGCTAATGAAGCTGCCCATAAGCTTTTTTGACACCAAAATGATTGGTGACCTTATGCAGCGCATTGGCGACCATCGCCGTATCGAGAATTTTCTAACATCAGAAACTCTGAACATACTGTTTTCGTTTTTTAACCTTATTGTTTTTGGTGCAGTGTTGGCTTTTTACAGTCTAAAAATATTTGTTATTTTCCTTATTGGCTCATCGTTGTACATTGGCTGGATATTGCTGTTTATGAAAAAACGCCGCGAACTCGATTTTAAGCGCTTTCAGCAGGCATCCGATAATCAAAGCAACTTGTTTCAGTTAATTACAGGTATGCAGGAGATAAAACTTAATAACTGCGAAAAGCAAAAACGGTGGGAGTGGGAGCGTATTCAGGCAAGGTTATTTAAAGTAAGCATAAAGGGGTTGGCATTAAGCCAGTACCAACAACTTGGAACGGTATTTTTTAACGAGGGCAAAAACATACTTATAACCATTGTTGCTGCCACCTTGGTAATAAAAGGCGATATGACACTTGGTATGATGATGGCTGTGCAATATATAACAGGGCAACTTAACAGTCCTATAGCCCAAATGATAAGTTTTATACAAAGTATGCAGGATGCAAAAATTAGTATGGAACGCTTGGGCGAGATTCACGAAAAAGATGACGAGGAGGATTTAAAACACCCTAAAATAGCCGAACTGCCTGCTGAAAAAAATATACATATCGATAAACTGGTGTTTCAGTATGAGGGACCACATTCGCCCAAAGTGCTTAATAAAATAAACTTGCAAATACTCCAAAATAAGGTTACTGCAATTGTGGGTGCAAGCGGTAGCGGCAAAACTACCCTGTTAAAACTAATGTTGGGATTTTACCCGCCAGTAAATGGCAAAATAAACATAGGCAAAACCAGATTAGATAATTTTAGTCAGCGTATGTGGCGCAATAAATGCGGGGTAGTTATGCAAGACGGATTTATTTTTTCGGACACTATAGCCAACAATATTGCTGTTAGCGATGAAACTGTTGACAGGGAAAAACTTTTAGATGCAGTAAAAGTAGCCAATA